>NZ_JBSRRO010000023.1:0-39092 GCF_055140965.1 Malaciobacter sp. | reverse complement strand
TATCTGTACTTAGTTAAAATTTAATCAATGGAGGTTATTCTATACTATCAAGTGGTAGTTTAAAGTAGGTTGAGATTATAACTATAGCTATAAAGACAAATCCCCAGGCTACTAAAGGTCTTTTGTGGTGAATCCTTAGAATAGAAAAGGTAATTATATTAAAGACAAGAGAGTAGCCTAGATGCCATCCATTATGATAAGAGATCGCTTGGCAAGGAATAGATATCAGCTCGATTAATGTGTAAAATAAGACCCATGTCAACATATAGATTATTTCTTTCTTTCCCTTAGGGAGATGGCTTAGATAGAGCAAGGTAGTACAGGGAAAGATAGTAAAGCTAACGGCTATAGAGATTAATGTATTATTAGGTAGAAGCCTTTCGATAATCGGTAACGGTTCAAATTTCCATAAAGGATAATTATAATAGAGCAGGTTATAAAGCAGGCTACAGATGATAAAAAAGAGGGTCACTTACCCTCTTAAAATCTATCTTGAAAAGGCGATTCCTATACCTATTTTATTTATATCTTCATCATAATCAATCAAACTATCTGCGTATCCACTAAATACTTGAAAGTATCCAAAGCTATTTGGTATATTTAAAAAGCTTGGTAGTGGGAAAGTCCAGTTGAACTCTACTGCGCCTTTATTATCTTCACTAAGTCTTAGGTTGTTTCTTAGTTTTAATTCAAATGTGTGTTTTTTGTATGGATAAAATAGGGTTAAATCTCCATATCCTAGATATTTTTGAATGTCTTTATTGTCATCATTTCTTTCTTGTTCTGGTATTCTATACCAAACTCTTGGAACTACAAAGAGATTGGAAAACTGAAAAAAACTTTCTAAATACAATCTATTCCATGATCTTGATTTTTCACCATCTTGCCCATTTGATTCATGAAGTAAAGATATTTTATATGCTTTTAAAGATGAGTTTTCTTCTTTATAGGGAAATGTTAAAAATACTTCTGGTTGATAGTTTGATTCTCTAAAGGGTGCAGATTCTTTTGATGTTTGCCAATAAGATTTTTGTGTATATGCAAAAGATAGTGTTTCATCTAAACCAAATATATTATAAGTTAATGGTTTTTCAAAACTTAATTGAAATTTTGTTTCATATTGATTTCTTCCATCTTTATTTTTTGTATCATAAGTTACAGGAAGTAGATAGTTTGTTTTATATGTATATAAACCAAAGTCTTTGACAATCAACTGTTCTATTGTATTTGATGTCTCTTTATCTTTTATTTTATCAATATTTTTTTTAAAAAAGTTACCTCTTAAAGCTTTGAATTTCTCTTCTTTTTGTAGAAGCTCTTCTTTAACTAATGTTTTTTCTAATGAAATTTTTTCAGTGTTTGAATTTTCATCTTTTAAGTTCTTTTTTGCAAGTTGTTTATAGATTTGCATAGCTTTTTTAAACTCACCATTTTTTTCATAAATAGAAGCTTTTTTATAAAGTTCTTGTATGTTATTGCCATAAAGTGTAGTTACAAAAAATGTTATTACAAAAAAACTATATTTTTTCATGTATAGTTCCAATTGTGTAGTTTAAGTTTGCCAAGTTTGTTAGGTATGCATAGTAGATATTTACAAGTGAACTTTTTGCTTGTGTGTATTCAAGTTTTGCATCATTTAACTCAATTAAGTCATTTAATCCTGCTTTATATCTCTCATCAGCCAAGCTTAGATTTTCTGTTGCAAGTTTTACATTTAAAAGTCCAATATTTAAACTATCAATGCTCTCTTTTACATTTAAATAAGCAGATGTTACTTCTTGTTTTATATCAAGGATTTGTTGTTGAAGTTGTTTTTTTGCGCTACTTAAATTTGAAAGGGCTATTTTATTATCTGCAACAGTTGAAAGACCTGTAAAGAAGTTCCATTTTAGATTTAATGCAACTGATGATTGTTCTATATCTTGTGTTGCTATTTTATCTGATTGGCTATTTGTATATGAAGCATCTACATCTATTCTTGGAAGATAATCAGCACTTGCTACATTTTTTTGTTCTTTTGCTGTTTGGATTTTTGCTTTGTATTTTTTTATTTCATCTCTTTTTTCTAATCCTAATGTTATTAGTTTTTCTAAAGAGTAGTTTTTATATTCTGTATTTCTAACAAGTGTTGTAATATCTTTGTTGTGAAATTTGATATTTATGCTACTTCCTAAATCTTTACCTAAAAGTGATACAAGTTTTGTTTCTGTTGTTTTTAAATTGTACTTTGCTTGTATAAGTTTTAATTTTGAGTTTGATAATTTAAGCTTTGCATTTGTTACATCAATTTTTGTTCTAACTCCTGCTTTAAAGTACTCATTTGCTTGATTTAATTGTAGCTCATCAAGTTTTACAGACTCTTTTGCAACTTCTATTTGTTGATACTTATTTAAAATATCATAATATGTAGAGGTAACTTGAAAAATAGTTTTTGAAATAGTTGCTTTTACATCACTTTTTGATTCATCATAACTATATTTTGATGAGTCAATATTGCTTGTAGTTTTTCCAAAATCATAGATTAATTGATTTGCATTAACTGCCACACTATTTACATCATCATCTATCTTATTTCCTTCTTGTTCTATATCTTTTCTTGCTGTTGAAGCATTTAGTGATAAGTTTGGTAAATAAGTTGAAGTAGCTTTGTTTATTTGCTCTTTTTTTATATTTGATTGTTCTTTTGATAATTCAATATTTGTATTGTTTTTTAAAGCAATTATTATTAAATCTTCAAGGTTTAAATCATTTGCAAAACTTGATGAAACAACTAGGCTAAAAGAAGCAATAATTGATAGTTTTTTTAATAATCTATTATTCATTGATTTTTCCTTTTTTCTCTCTTAATCTTTGAAGTACTACAAAAAGTACAGGTGTTAAAAGAAGTGTTAAAAATGTTGACATTACCATTCCTCCAAATACTGCTGTACCTAAAGATTGTCTTGAAACTGCACCTGCGCCACTTGCAAAAACTAAAGGTAATATACCAAGTAAAAATGAGAAAATAGTCATTAAAATAGCTCTTAGTCTTAAAAGTGAAGCATTTATAGCAGCTTCTACTATACTTTGTCCTTGTTCTCTTAAATCTTTTGCAAACTCTACAATTAAAATTGCATTTTTTGAACTCATACCAATTAAAAGTACAAGTCCTATTTGGGTATAAGTATTATTTAAAAGTCCTGCAAGCATATTTGCTCCTAAAGCTCCAAACATTACAGTTGGAATTGGAAGCATAATCATAAAAGGCATCATCCAAGATTCATATTGAGCTGATAGAAATAAAAATACCATCAAAATAGATAAAAGGAAAATATACATTGCTGCATTTCCTGCTTCTTTTTCTTGTAAACTCATACCTGCAAATTCATAGCCAACTTCACTACCTAAAGTCTCTTTTGCAATTTGTTCAATTGCAGTTATAGCATCACCTGAACTATATCCACCTTTTACATTATGAACACCATTTATTGCAATACTTTGATATGAGTTAAAGTGTGTAATAGTACTTACTCCACTTGTTCTTTTTATATCAACTATTGCACTTAATGGAACAATATCTCCTTTTGTATTTTTTACAAAAAAGTTATTGATAGAGTTTTTCTCAGTTCTATAGTCTTGGTCTGCTTGTAAAAACACTCTATATGTTTTTCCATATTTATTAAAATCATTTACATAAAGTGAACCAAGGTATGTTTGAAGTACTGAAAATACATCATTTAGTTTTAAGTCTAAGGTTGCGACTTTATCTCTATTTATATCAATATAATATTGTGGATAGTTACTATTAAAACTAGTATATGCCATCATAATAGCTTCGTGTTCATTTAGTTTTTGAATAAAATCTTTTGCTTTTTTCTCAAAATCTTTTATATTTATTGCTTGAAGATTTTGAAGTTTTATTTCAAAACCTCCAATAGCAGAAATCCCTGGAATTGATGGCATATTAAATACTCTAACACTTGCAGTTTTAATTTGCTCATTTGCTTTTTGATTTATGGTATTTGTAATTGCATCAATTGAGGTGTTTTTTGTAGTTCTTTGCTCCCAGTCTTCTAAAACTAAAAATATTGTAGCACTAGAAGAGTCTAAAGCTCCACTAATTAAATCAAATCCAGCAACTGAAATAACATCTCTTACGCCTTTTGTCTCTTTTATAAGTTGCACAATTTTTTCTGTGGCATCTTCTGTTTTATTTAGGGTTGTTCCAGCTTGTAAAGATACAGAAGCTACAAGTGTACCTTGGTCTTCATTTGGAATAAAGCCAGTTGGAAGAGTTTTAAATGCAAAATAAGTTGCTCCTAAAAGTAAAGCATACACAAGTGCTGATATATACCAAAATTTGATAAGTTTTTCTAAAGTTTTTTTATAGACTTTTTTAAAACTCTCTAAAGCATTGTCAAATTTTTCAAAAATGATAGCTTTTTTATCTTCTTGTTTATTTTTTTGTTTTCTTTTTAAAAGTGTTGCACAAAGTGCTGGTGAAAGTGTAAGTGCATTTATTGAAGAGATAATAACTGCAAAAGCAATTGTTGTTGCAAACTGTTGATATAAAGCGCCAGAAATCCCAGGAATAAATGTAACTGGTACAAATACAGCTAATAGAACCAAGGTTGTTGAAATAACAGGTGCAAAAACCTCTTTCATTGCTATTTTTGTTGCTTCTTTTACACTTAAATCAGGATTCTTTTCCAAGTTACTCTCTACATTTTCAACAACAATAATAGCATCATCAACAACAATTCCAATAGCAAGTATAAGACCAAATAAAGTTAAAGTATTGATTGAAAAGTCCATTGCTAAAAGTAGGGCAAATGTACCTATTAAAGATACAGGAATAGCAATTGCTGGAATAATTGTTGTTCTAAATGATTGTAAGAAAAAGTAAACTACAAATAGTACTAAAAGTAAAGCTTCAAATAGTGTTACAATAACTTCTTTAATAGAAATTTCCACAAATTTTGTTGTATCATATGTTGGATTTACTTCAACTCCATCTGGAAATCTTTGTTTTAACTCATCTATTTTTTTAGCAACTTCTTGGGCTACTTCAAGTGCATTTGCACCTGGAAGTTGATAAATACCTAAAAGTGCAATTGATTGATTGTTTAGTTTTGCTGACCAACTATAGTTTTCAGCTCCTAATTCAACCCTTGCTATATCTTTGATTCTTACTTTGCTTCCATCGCTATTTTGTTTTATAATAATATCTTCAAACTCTTTTGCTGATTCTAGTTTTGTTTTAGATGTAAGAGTATATTGAAATTTATTTGTTGCAGAGTTTGGACTTGAACCAATAGAACCAAGAGCTGCTTGAGTATTTTGCTCTTTAATTGCTGCTATTATTTCATTGATACTAAGATTTAAGTTTGAGAGTTTATCTGGATTTATCCAAATTCTCATAGAGTATTTTCTCTCACCTAAGTTTTGTACATCTCCCACTCCATCAATTCTTTTTAACTCTTCTGCAATATTTATACTTGCAAAGTTTGATAAAAATAGAGCATCATGTTGTGGATTTGTTGATTCAACTGTTAATATTTGTACCATTGAAGTAGATTTTTTCTTTGTTGTTACTCCAATTTGTTTTACACTATCAGGTAAAATAGGTGTTGCAAGAGATACTCTATTTTGAACATCAATAGCTGCAACATCTAAATCATATCCTGACTCAAAATATAAATTTATAGTAGATTTTCCATCTGATGAGGAAGTTGAATCCATATAAATCATACCCTCAATACCATTTAACTGCTCTTCAATAGGTGTAGTAACAGATGTTTCAACAACTTGTGCACTTCCTCCTGTATATGTAGCACTTACTTGAATAGTAGGAGGTGTGATTTGTGGAAATTGAGCAATAGGAAGTAAATAAAGCGCAATAACTCCAACTATTACTATAAAAATAGAAATAACTTTTGCAAAAATAGGACGGTTTATAAAAAATATTGAAAACATAAAAAATCCTATAGTTTTATTGGGTTTGCAACTTCTGTAGTTTCAGCCGTTACACCATTTCTAAGTTTAGTAATATCACTTACAATTACCTTATCACCTTCTTTTAAACCTTTTGAGATGATTATTAAATCTTTATTACTATAATTTAGTTCAAGTTGTCTTGTCTCTATTTTATTGTTTTCATTTACAACTAGTACATATGAACCTAATTGGTTTTGACCAATATTATTTGGGCTTACTGCAATTACTGGGATTTTATCAGTAATAAATAGATTTATCTCAACAAAAGTTCCAGGAAGTAAAAGGTTTTCATCATTATTTATAATAGCTCTCATTGCAACTGTTCCTGTTGTTTCACTTGTCACATTATCGATAAAATCAACATGTCCTGTTGTTTTTACTGTGTTGTACTCATTTTGTGATTGAATAACTTCAACTTTTGGTTGATTTTCTGATTTATACTTTTTTATAAGAGATACTTCATCTGTGCTTGGATTAAAGTTTACATATAAAGGGTTTGATTGAACTATTTTAGCTAATTCTGTAGAAGAGGCATTTATCATATTTCCAATATCAACTAAAGGTTTTCCTATAACTCCATCAATTGTAGCTTTTATTAGTGTATATTCCACATCAAGTTTTGCTTGTTTAAGTGCTGCAAAATCTGCATCAACTACTGCTTTTAGCTGTTTTTGTTCTGCTACTAATTGATCTAGCTTCTCTTTTGGTGCAAGACCTTTTTTTACTAAGGGAGTATATCTTTTTACATTTGCTATTGCTAGGTTTAAACTTGCTTTGTCTTTTTCTAAAGTAGCTTGTTTTTGTTCTACAATATTTTTGTATTTTGTGTCATCTATTTTAAATAACAGTTGATCTTTTTTGACAAATTCACCTGCTTCAAAATATCTATTTTCAAGTTCACCTGTGACTCTTGATGTAATAGCTACATTTTTGTAAGCTTGTGTTTTCCCTGAAAAATTAACCCAAATAGGATAAGTTTGTTTTTTTAATGTATGAACATCAACTTTTACTGTTTTTACTTTTTCTTCAGTATTTTGATTTTGTTTTTTATCTTGGCATGCTGTTATAAATATAGCTAAGATAAAAGTAAAAATAACCACAGTGATTCTTTTTGATAAATACATAAATAAACCTTTTTTTTATTCTTAATTATTATTTGTATATTATAATAGTATAGTTTTGTTGAAAAAGGAAATAAATATTGCAAAATAAGTTAAAAAATATAGTAGTTTGTAAAGATTGTGCTTTGGTTTTAAATAAACCACAAGTTGATTATAAACATCAGTTTCATTGCCCAAGATGTAACGCACTCATTTATAAGTTTGGTCAAGATTATCAAACTGTACTATTACTTGCAATTACTTCTGTTATACTATTTTTCCCTGCCATACTTTTACCAATACTTACACTAGAAGTTTTAGATTTAAAACAAACAACAACATTAGTTGAAACTTTGTTGATTTTTTTTAAAAGTGGATATGTGGCTATTTCTATTTTTATTACATTTATTGGTATTATAGTGCCTTTTTTTATGCTTTTGCTTATTTTATCTATCTTAACTCCTTTGAAATTTGGAAAAAATTCAAAGTATGTATCAAAATTTTTGAAGTTTTATGAACACTTATTAGAGTGGCAAATGGCTGAAGTTTATATGATAAGTATTGTTGTAGCTATTATCAAACTTCAAAAAATGGCAACTTTACATATTGGCTTGGGATTTTATTTTTTCTTTGGCTTTTTAATTATGATGTTTTTAACAATGTCTTTATTTAATCCACAAGATATTTGGAATGAAGAATGAAATATAAAAATGATAAAGATTTAGGTTTAGTTCTTTGTATACATTGTATGAAGGTTTTAGAAAATAAACAAAAAGTATGTCCTAAATGCAATAGTAAATTAAAACAAAGAGATGAGTACTCATATTTAAAAACATTTAGCTTTACCCTTGTTGCTATCATATTTCTTTTTCCTGCAAATTTATTGCCAATGATGGAAGTTACAACCTTGGGTGTAGTGGAAAAAAGTACTATTTTTGATGGGATTTTATATTTTTTTCAAACAAAATCATATTTTATTGCAATAGTTATTTTTGTAGCTAGTATTGCAGTTCCTATATTTAAACTTGCTGTACTTTTATATCTTTTGTATATTACAAAATACAATAAAATATCACTTGCAAGAAATGCTACAAAATATTATCGAATTATAAAATTTATAGGAAAATGGTCAATGCTTGATATTTTTGTAGTAGCGTTAATGATTGTAATGGTACAGTTTGGAAATCTTACTAATATAAGTGCAGGTTTAGCAGCAATTGCTTTTACTGTTGTTGTAATCTCAACTATGATAGCAACACAAAGTTTTGATACTAGATTATTATGGGATAAGGATTGATATGATTGAAGAAGTAGAACACAATAGTGTTAAAAAAAGTAGTAAGTTTGTATTTATTATTTGGCTTTTGCCTTTTATTGCCTTGCTTATTTCATCTTGGATGTTATATAAACATTTTGATGACCAAGGGGAAAAGATTAGTGTTTATTTTAACAATGCAGAGGGTTTTGTAGCTGGAAAAACACCTTTGAAATATAAAGGCATAAAAATAGGTATTATCTCAAGTATTGAAGTTGATGAAAAAAATATAAATAGATTTTTGGTAAAAATAGAAGTACATAAAAAAGCCTTACCTTTAGTTGCTACAAAAGGGGCTAAGTTTTGGAAAGTTGAACCAAAAGCTACAATTACAGAAATCTCAGGACTTAATACAATTCTTAGTGGAATATATATAGAAGCAATGCCAATGGTTCAAAATATAGAAGAGATAAAAAAATTGAAACCTCAGTATGTTTTTGAAGCTGTTAGTGAAAAACCAATAAACTATTTTGATAATGGAGTATTTTTGACATTGAAGTCTGAAAAAGGAACTTTAGAAGTTGGTGCTTCAGTCTTATACAAAAGTTTTATTGTAGGTAAAATAGTAAAGAAAAATCTTATTAAAAATGATATATTTTATACAATATTTATAGAAAATGATTATAAGGATTTAGTAAAAGAAGATAGTAATTTTTGGAATATAAGTGGTGTTGAATTAAAAGCTTCATTAAGTGGTATAAAATTTAAAATAGATACATTAGCCTCACTAGTTGCAGGAGGAATAGCCTTTGACTCAGATAGTTTAAGTCCTACTTTAAAAGATAAAACAAAAGTGTTTAATTTGTATGATAATAAAGAAGAAATAGAATACTTAAAAGATTATGTGATTTTAGAGACTAAAAAAGAGCATGGTTTACAAAAAGAGTTTAGCAAAGTCTATTATAATGGCATAGAAGTGGCTTATGTAGATGATATGAGCTATATGCTAAATGATAATAAAGGCTATTTATTTATAAAATTCAAAAAACAGTTTGCCTCTTTATTGGAACATAATCCATATTTTGAGTTAATCTCACCAGAAATTTCCCTTGAAAAGCTAGATAATATCTCTTCTTTGATAAAAGGAAATCATATAAAAGTTTTTAAAACTTCAAGTAAAAAACAAAATAAAAAAGAGATTTATAACTTACATTCATTGCCAATGGCAAAAGAGGTTTATACTATTGTTTTAAAAAGCGATGAAGGAATAAAAGTATCAAAAAATGCACCTGTTTATTTTAAAGATATAAAAGTTGGAAGAGTTAAAAGTAAAAAACTTCATAAAAATTCAGATGAATTAAGACTTGAAATAGAGATTTTTAAAAAGTATCAATATTTAGTAAATGAAACTACAAATTTTTATATGCAATCACCAGTTGAGTTTAAGGCTTCACTAGAAGATGTTAGTTTTAAAACAGCTCCTTTAAGTGGTTTTATCAACTCATCTATTGCTTTTGAAACTAGTGATATAAAAGCTAAAAAACTTTCAAATAGATTCTATTTATTTGAAAGTTATGACAAGATGTTAAAAGATAAATATCTTCAACAAAAAGGTGAAAGATTTACAATAAATATAGATGATGCTTCAAAAATATCTCAAAAAAGTAGTGTTTATTATAAGGGTGTAGAAGCTGGAAAAATAATTGATAAAAAATATAATGAAAAAAGTAATAGTGTAGATGTTGAGGTTTTTATATTTGATAAATTTGAAAAATATATAAATGAATCTACTAAGTTTTATTCAATTGGAGGAATTGATGTTGATTTTTCATTGGAAAAAATAGATATAAAAACAAGCTCTTTAAATACTTTGATAAAAGGTGGAGTATCTTTTGTGACTTTAAATGAAAAAGCAAAAAGTGTAAATAGGTATTTTAATTTTAGTTTTTATGATAGTTTAAAAGATATTTATAAAGAACAAAACTTTAATAATGATGGTTTAAGAGTTGTTGTAAAAGCAAAAAGAAAAAGTTCTTTAAAGGTTAATTCACCTGTTTATTATAGACAAGTTCAAATAGGTCTTGTTGAAAAGTTTGAACTTTCAAATGATGGAACACATGTGAAACTTCAACTTTATATAAACAAAAAGTTTAAACATCTAGTTAGAGAAAACTCTATTTTTTATAATGCAACAGCTTTTGGTATGGATATTAGTCTGTTTGGAGTAAAAGTTACAACTGAAACTTTAGAAACTTTAATCTTTGGTGGAATCTCTCTTGTAACACCTACAAAATATGAGAAAAAAGCACAAAATTTACAAGAGTTTATTTTGTATGATGATGTGAAAAATGAGTGGTTAGAGTGGAATCCTAAGTTTGAAAAGCTATAAAAGATTAAAATAGCTTTTCAAGAAAAACAATGGTATAATCTCCCAAAAAATTTTATTAAAGGTATTATTTATGCTTGTTGCACCCTCTATATTATCAGCAGATTTTGGGAAATTAGATGAAGAGATAAAAGCTATTTGTGATGGTGGATGTGATTTAATTCATGTTGATGTAATGGATGGACATTTTGTTCCAAATATGACAATAGGTCCTGTTGTAGTTAATCCTGTGGCAAAAGTTGCTACTAAGCCACTTGATGTTCATCTTATGGTTGAAAATAACACATTTTTTGTAGATTTATTTGCACCATTAAAACCAGAATATATATCTTTTCATATAGAAAGTGAAAAGCATCCCCATAGACTTATTCAAAAAATCAGAAGTTATGGTATAAAACCTGCAATTGTTTTAAATCCCCATTCTACTCCTGAAAGTATAGAGTATTTGCTTGAAGATTTAGATATGGTTTTACTAATGTCTGTAAATCCAGGTTTTGGTGGACAAAAGTTTATTTCAAGTGTTATAGAAAAAACAAAAAAGTTAAAACAACTTATCAATAAAAGAAATCCAAACTGTCTTATTCAAGTTGATGGAGGAGTAAATGATAAAAATATCCATGAACTTAAAAATGCTGGTGTAGATGTAGTTGTTGCTGGAAGTTATGTGTTTGGAAATGATGATTATTCAAAAGCTATAAAAAGTTTACAAATTTAGTAAGATAGTTTAAATTAAATAAAAAATGATATAATCCAAAAAAATCAATGAGAGTTTAGAAACATGAGAGTAAAAATTTGTGGTATAACAAACTTAGAAGATGCCCTAGAAGCAATCAAAGCAGGTGCAAATGCACTTGGGTTTGTTTTTTATGAGAAAAGCCCTAGATATATCTCTGCACTAGAAGCAAAAAAAATAGTTGATAAACTTCCTCCTTTTGTACAAACGGTAGGTCTTTTTGTAAATGAATCCTCAAAACATATAAATGATATATGTTTTCTTTCTGGAATGCAAGTAGCTCAAATAATTGATGATGAAGATAAAACTGAGTTTGATAACTTAAATGTTAAATATATTGAAGTAATAAGAGCAAAATCAAAAGAAGATTTAGAAAATTTAGAAGAATCTTATTATTTAATTGATGCTTTTGTTGAAGAGTTTGGAGGGGCTGGTAAAAGGGTCGCTTTAGAGTGGTTTGATAAAATAGATTGTTCAAAAATTATTTTAGCAGGTGGATTAAAAGCTTCAAATTTAAAAGAGTTAAAAAACTATAATTTTTTTGCTGTTGATGTTAGTAGTGGAGTTGAATCATCAAAAGGTAAAAAAGATAAAGAAAAAATGAAAGAGTTTATACAAAAAGCACATGAGATCTAAAAATAGAAAAAATAGAAATAGAAAAAGTACTCACGTTTCAAATATCGATAAATTAATAGCAAAATTAAATAAAAAAGATATGCCATTAGATGAGTTTTTAGCTACATTAGATAGTTTTAAAGATACTTTTTATGAAAATGCAGAACTAGAAATGGAACTACTATTATCAAATGGTTTGCCAATAGAACTTGAGGGTGAAAATATCTTTTTAAAGACAAATAAAACACCTTTTAAAGAGCAGACTTTTTGTATAGTTGATATAGAAACAAATGGTTCTGATGTAAGTAAAGGGCAAATAATTGAGCTTGGTGCTGTTAAGTATAAAAATGGAAAAATAATTGATAGTTTTGATTCTTTGGTTTTTGCAAAAAGTATACCAAGATATATTCAAGAAGTTACAAATATCACACCTAAAATGTTGGAAAATGCACCTGTTGTTGAAAAAGTATTAAAAGAGTTTAAACTTTTTTTAGAAGATGATGTTTTTGTTGCTCATGATATAAAATTTGATTATAATTTTATATCAGATTCTTTAAAAAAATATCATTTAGGGCAATTGGAAAATAGAAAACTTTGTACTATTGCACTTGCAAGAAGAACAATTGATGCGCAAAGGTATGGTTTAGATTTTTTAAAGGAACTTTTACATATAAAAATTGATAATTTACATAGAGCTTATAGTGATGCTTTAAGTACAACATATATATTACAAGAGTCTTTAAAAAATTTACCAATTGATATTTTGACAACAGAAGAGTTAATAAACTTTTCAAAATCTGATAACATTATAAATAAAGGAAGATAATTATGTTTTCTCAAGAAGAGTATTTAAAAGCTTTAAGATTTGCAGCAAAAGCACATAAAGATCAAAAAACACCTTATGGTTTGCCATATTTAACACACGTTGCAAGTGTAGCAATGGAAGTAATTCATGCAAGTATAGAGTCAAAACTTGATGATGATAAAGCAAATAAAGCAATATCATGTGCGCTTTTACATGATGTACTTGAAGATACATCTTTGAGTTTCGATGACATCTTTGATGAGTTTGGTTTAGATATAGCTGAGGGTGTAGAGGCTTTAAGTAAAAACTCTGATTTGCCTAAAAAAGAGCAAATGCAAGATAGTTTAAATAGAATTTTAGAACAGCCATATGAAGTACAATTAGTAAAGCTTGCAGATAGAATAACAAACTTACAAAAGCCACCAGAGCATTGGGATAATGAAAAGAAAAAAGCTTATTTAAAAGAGGCTAAGTTTATTCTTTCATGTTTAAAAAATTCAAACCTTTATTTATCAGCAAGATTAGAAAAGAAAATAGAAGATTATAATCAATATATTGATTAAGATTTAAGATAGAGCTTTTAAAAGTAGTTTATTTAAAAGCTTTTGTTCTTCTTTGTCTAATTTAGCAAAATATTTATCTTCAAGTTCTACTATTTGTTTTAAAGATTTTTTTGTTATATCTTTACCTAGATTTGTTAGTTGTACAAGTTTACTTCTTTTATCTAATATATTATCAACTCTTGTAATATACTTTTTTTGTTCAAGTTTTTTTAGTACTTTTGTCATTCCACCTGAAGAAAAAAACATCACATCATATAAATCTGTAGGGCTCATAGTAAAGTTATTTTCAGCTTTATAATAAAGTGTTGATAGTATATCAAGCTCACTTTGATTTAATAAAAAGTTTTTCTTTAAAAACTCATCTCCATGTTCAAATATTTTTCTATGTAAGATAAAAAATGGAATAGTAATATTCATACTATCTTTATAAACTTCTGGCGTTAATTTTTTTACATTTTCAAGATTGGTTTCAAAGGATTTTAAATTCATAAAGAGATTATAACATAAATAAATTTATCTTTCCTAGAAAGGTAAAATTAAGTAAAAATATAATATCTTTCCAAGAAAGATAAATATTTAAAGGAGAATCTATGTCAGCATGGATTTATTTAATTTTAGCAGGTGTTTTAGAAGTAGGTTTTGCCTCAATGCTAAAACTAACAGAGAATTTTACAAAACTTATACCAACTTTGATTTTTATACTATTTGCAGTAGGAAGTTTCATTAGTTTAACAAAAGCAGTACAGCACATACCAATAGGAACAGCTTATGCAATTTGGACAGGAATTGGTGCTTTTGGTACTATTATAATAGGAATTTTATTTTATAAAGAACCAGCTAGTATGATGAGATTGTTTTTTTTATTTACACTTATTTCTTCAATTATAGGTTTAAAACTAGTATCAAATTAATTTAGAAGCACTTGCTTCTAAATTAATTATTTTTCATTGCTTCTTCTGCGTATTTTAAGCCTAAATCAAAAGCTTTATTGTTTATATCATGTACTTTTGCTGGAACTTTAGAAAGCATTGTTTTTCTTAAAATTTCATTATCAACTGTATTGTTTGTCATGTAGTTTGCAATTGATAAAGCTATTACTGATTGAGTAATTACATTGCCTACTTCTTCTTTTGCAATTGTAATAATTGGAATTTCATATATTTTGAATATTTTTCTATCTTCTTGTGTTGGTTTTACAAGATTTGGTTCAATTACTATAATTCCACCAGGTTTTACTCCATCTTTAAATTGGTCATAAGAGATTTGTGCAACTGAAAGCATAAAATCAATCTCACCATCATTTGCATATGGAAATAAAATAGGTTCATCTTCTAAGGTAATATCAACAACTGTTGGTCCACCTCTTACTTGAGATGTATATGTAGCTGTTTTTAGTCCATAGCCACCAGCTTCTATTTTAGCAGCAGCAAAAATTTCTCCTGCTAATAAAACACCTTGCCCACCAACTCCTGTAAATCTCATTAATGTTCTAGCCATTTTATCTCCTAAAGCTCAACTTTTGTATTGTTTTGATGTGCTAGTTTTACTTTTTCATAAGAGTCACAATACTCTAAAGCTTCTGTATCTTGTTTTAACACACCTGTTGGAAATTTTCCTACTTTATCTTCATCTTCTAATTTATCAAACTTTGTTTTTGCAAGAGAAATAGAATCAATCCACTCTAAGTTTTGCATTGCAGTACCCATTTTATTTTTTCTTCCTAAGTTTATATGACAATTAGAGAATATATCAAAAAATGAGTAACCTTTATGTTGTAAACCTTTTACAAAAACTCTTTCAAGTTTTTTAGGATCTAGCATTGTTTCTCTTGCTACAAAAGTAGCTCCTGCACCAATTGCTAAGTTACATGCATCAAAAGTAGGGTCTATATTACCCCTTTTGGCTGTAACTGTCCACATACCTTGTGGAGTTGTTGGGCTTGTTTGTGAATTTGTAAGTCCATAAATAAAATTATTTACAACTATGTGATTTAAATCTATATTTCTTCTACACCCATGAATAGTATGATTTCCACCAATTGCTAATCCATCTCCATCACCTGTAACACAAATTACATGTTTATCAGGATTTGCAAGTTTTATTCCTGTTGCATAAGCAATAGTTCTTCCATGAGTTGTATGAACTGTATTACAGTTTATATATGATGAAAATCTACCAGAACATCCAATTCCTGATACAACACATACATCATTCATATCCCAACCAACTTTTTCAATGGCTCTAATTAGTGCTTTTAAAATAACACCATCACCACAACCCCAGCACCAAAGTGTTGGCATTTTATCAACTCTTAGGTATTTGTCATAATTAAAAGCCATATTACATTCCTTTGATTTTTTCGATTATTTCAATTGGAGCTATTGGTCTTCCATTTGCTTTAAATAAAGTTGCAAAATCTTTTCTTTGACTTGCTCTTTGTATTTCTTGAAAATATTGACCTTTATTTAGCTCTGTTACTAAAACTTTGTCTATTTTTTGACAATACTCATATATCTTTTCTTCAGGACTTGGCCAAAGGGTAATTGGTCTAAATAGTCCGATTTTTATTCCTTCTTTTCTAAGTCTTTTTATGGCTTCTTTTGCAGAAAGTGCCACTGAACCATATGCTATAATCATAATTTGAGCATCATCAAGCATATACTCTTCATATTGGTTAACTTCATCTAAATGTAAATTAACTTTATCAAAAAGTCTATCTATTAGCTTTTGACATGTGTCACCATCTTCTGTTGGATGACCCGTTGGTCCATGATGCAATCCTGTAAAATGATATTTATATCCTTTAAACATAGGATTTAAAATAGCAGGTTCATCATGTGGCACATCATAAGGTTTATAATCCTTTGGATCACCCTCATAAACTCTTCTTGGTTTAATTGATGCTTGTATTTCTTCTAAATCTGGAATTACAGCTTTTCCACTCATGTGCCCAATAGTTTCATCAAGTAGTAAAAATACAGGTTGCATAAATCTATCTGCTAAATCAAAAGCTTTAATTGTTTGTGTATAGCACTCTTCAAGTGTAGAAGCACAAAGTGTAATAGAGTTATAATCTCCATGAGTTGGTGCTTTTGCTTGAAGAATATCACCTTGTTGAACTCTTGTTGGAAGACCAGTTGATGGGCCTCCTCTCATAACATTTATAATTACAAGTGGAACTTCAGCAATATAACCTAATCCAATATTTTCAGCTTTTAGTGAAATTCCTGGACCACTTGTTGCTGTAAGGGCTCTTTTCCCACTCATTGCTGCACCAAGTGCTGCACATACTCCTGCTATTTCATCTTCCATTTGAATAGCAGCTCCACCACTTGCAGGTAATAAATCTGAAATTGTATGCATTACTTCACTTGATGGAGTAATTGGATAACCTGCAAAAAATTCACATTTTGCATCAACTGCTGCCATTGCAGCTAAATTATTTCCTGTTGATATTATTTCTCTTGCCATTTAATAAATCCTTGTATTAGCTAAGTACTCTATAGTTGTTATTTTTTATTGCAATACTTCTTTGTTTTGCCTCATCTGTTAACTTTGCAAATTTAAACTCTTTTTTATCTGCTACAAAAATCGCAAAATCAGGACAAGACAGTTCACAGTCCATACATCCAATACATGAATCTTTATTCTCAACACTAACCATTGAACCTAGTGTAGAGCCAGGCTCAAGTCTCATTGCCAATACTCCAGCAGGGCAAACAGATACACAAACATCACATGCTTTACATCTACTTTCATCTACCCAAACAGGTGTATTTTCTGGCGCCTGTATAGTTTCCATATTATTTTCCTCTTTTGTAATAATTAATTGTAATTATTTCTAAATTTTATAAAAGCGTAATAACTTAAATCAATTATAAATAATAATTAAACTTTAGACAATACATACTTAAAATATACTTTACTAAAGCCATTTTTAGCCTATTGTTTTACTCAAGATTAAGTAAAAATTTACTTTTTTTATTCTCTTTTTGTTCTTTAAATCTATTATTTGGTTTATTTGCTATAATACGAAAAAATTTAAAGGTTAAATATTGCTTCTTTATCAGCCAAAAGATGGTTATTGTTACAATAGTGACACTCATTTTTTATATGACTTTATAATGAGAAATTTAAATCAATTTAAAAATATTAATGGTGAAATTTTGGACATTGGTAGTGGTAGTGGGATACTTGGTCTTTTAGTAGCAAGAGATAATCCCAAGCTTAGTTTAAATCAGTCTGAAATTCAAGAGAAGTTTCAATTTTTAAGTCAAATAAATAGCAAATGCAATAAAATAGAAGCTAATATGTATAAAGGTTCATTTTTACAACAAGAGTTTGATAAAAAGTTTGATATTTGTGTTTCAAATCCACCTTTTTATCATAGTAGTGTAATAAAAAGTGAAAATGAAAATTTAAAAATTGCAAGGTATAATGATTCAATGCCTTTAGAAGAATTTATTTCAAAAACAAATAGAGTTTTAAAGCCAAAAGGAAAATTTTTCTTTTGTTATGATGTAAAACAAATAAATGAAATATTGTTACTTTTAAATAAATATAAATTTAATTTAGAAAGTATTCAGTTTGTACACCCCAAAAAAGATAAAGATGCAACTTTGGTTTTAATTTATGCAAGAAAAGATTCAAAATCTTTAACAAAGACTTTATCTCCTATTTTTGTTTTTGAAAAAGAAAAATTTTCAAAAGAGGCTTTAGAAGTTTATACAAAATGTTCAACACATAGTATAAAAGTAGAGATATGATTTTAAAAGAAAATGGTTATAATTATTGCTTTGATGCAAATGTTTGTTCAAGTTGTCAAGGTAATTGCTGTATTGGTGAAAGTGGTTATATTTGGATAACTAAGGAAGAAATAGATAACCTAAGTAGATATTTAAATATAAGCTTAGAAGAATTAAGATTAAAGTATTTAAAAAAAGTAGCATATAAATATAGTTTAAAAGAGATAAAACTAGAAGAAAATAATTATGCATGTGTTTTCTTTGACTTAAAAAAAAGACAATGCTCTATTTATGAAGCAAGACCAACACAATGTAGAACTTTCCCTTTTTGGGACTATTTTAAAAATAATGAAAAAGAGGTGTATGAAGAGTGCCCAGCTATAAAACCCTTGTAATAATAATCTTATCACTGTTTTTTGTATCTTGTGTAGGAAATAAAAACTTACAAAGAAGCGATATTAAACTATTTGAAGCAGAAGATCAATATATACTTTTTGCATTGGAATATGAAAAAAATAGAGATTTTTATAAAGCAAGACAAGTATATTTTGAACTATTTGATAAAACAAATAGATATGAGTATTTATTGAGATTTTTAACTATAAGTATGCAACTTTCAAGATTTGAAGATGTAAAAGAGTATAGTTATAAATATTTAGATGAAGATACAGCTCATTATGAAGATGTATTGAGATTTTATGCGATATCTTTATTGAAATTAGGTGAATTAGATGAAGCTTTAAAGGTATCATTACAACTTCTTGAAAGATTTAACAATTCTGATAATTATGAATTAATCGCAAATGTATATTTTGAAAAAGAACAATATAAACAAGCAGAAGAGTATTTTGAAAGTGCCTATATCTCAAATGTTAGTGGAGATACACTTACAAATCTTGTAGATGTTTTATACTCATACTTAAATAAAAAAGAGAAAGCAATATCATATTTAGAGACACATATTAGACTTTATGGTTGCCAAGGTGGAGTTTGCACAAAACTTTTTTCTTTTTATTCAGAACAAAAAAATATAGATGGAATTATTTCAGTTCTTAAAAAGTCATATTTTGAAAATAAAGCAAAAGGTGATTTATTTTCTATGAATAGAACTTATAAGTATTTAATCGCTTACTTAGAACAAAAAAATATTGATGAAGCAATAAAATTTTTAGAAGAGAATAGAGTAGATGATTTTAAACTATTAACTTTATATCAAAAAAAAGATGACAAAAAAAATGCACTTAAACTTTTAAAAGAGCTTTATAAAAGTACAGGAAATATAGACCTTTTAGCACAAATTGCTATTTTTAAATTTGAAGTTGCAAAAGATAAAAGAAAAGTATTAAAAGAGGTTATTGAAAAGTTTGAAAGTGCATTAATGATTTTAGATAATCATATTTATCAAAACTATTTAGGCTATTTACTAATTGATTATGAAGTTGATATAAAAAAAGGTGTTTTATTGGTTGAAAAAGCTTTAAAAAAAGCTCCTAATAATGTCGCATATATTGACTCATATGCTTGGGGTTTATATAAAGAAAAAAGATGTAAAGAAGCATATATTCAAATGAAAAAAGTAGTAGATGCAATAGGACTTGATGAACCAGAAATTAAAATGCATTGGAATAAAATTAAGGAGTGTAAATAAGTGATTTTAGATGAAATTATTGAAAAAACAAAAGAGGATTTACAAAGAAGAAAAGTTGAAATTCCTCTTGACTTACTTGGAAGAAGTTTAGCTTCAAATCCATATGCCCCAAGAGATGTAAAAAAGTATCTTACATCTACAAAAGATGAACCTGTAAGAATTATAGCAGAAGTTAAAAAAGCAAGTCCTAGTAAAGGTATAATAAAAGAGGATTTTGATCCACTTGCAATTGCACAAGAGTATAGTGCAAATGGTGCAAATGCAATCTCAGTTTTGACTGAACCTCACTATTTTAAAGGTGATTTGGAGTATTTAACTCAAATAAGAAGATATGTTCCAACACCACTTCTAAGAAAAGATTTTATTGTAGATAAGTACCAAATTGTTGAAGCTTTAGTTTATGGAGCTGATTTTATCTTACTTATAGCAAAAGCTTTAAGTACAAAAGAGCTAAAAGAGTTATATGAGTATGCTTTATATGTAGGACTTGAGGTTTTAGTTGAAATTCATGATAAAGAAGACTTGAGTAAAGCTATGAAATGTGGTGCAAATATAGTAGGAATAAATCATAGAAATTTAGATACTTTTGAAATGGATATGCAACTTTGTGATAAATTAATTCCTATGATACCAAATGGAAAAATCATAGTTGCAGAAAGTGGAGTAAGTAACACAGAAACTATAAAAAGACTTAGCTCAATTGGAGCAGATGCCTTCTTAATTGGAGAACATTTTATGAGAGTTCCATCTATTAAAGATGAGCTTGAAACTTTTAAAAACGCTATAAAATAACATAAAGATTTTATAAAATCTTTATGTTATTTCTACTTTAAACTAAATATATTTACAAACTTACAAACTTTATTTTTATAAATTATAGTTTTTATTTTAAATTTTATAAAATTTTGATGAAAAATACCAAAAATGCATTATAATTACACTATAGAATTTACTAAGGAAAAGATTTATGAGAATATACATACTATCAAGAAACGAAGAACTTTACTCAACAAAAAGACTTGTAGAAGCTGGTAAACAAAGAGGTTGGGAAGTTAGAGTTATTGATTACTTAAAGTGCAGTATTGAGATTATGAAAGGTGAATTAAAAATTAGCTATTTTGGTGAAGAGTTACCAAAACCTGATGCTATTATTCCAAGAATTGGAGCAAGTAGGACTTTTTATGGTACTGCTATGGTTAGGCACTTTGAGATGATGGATGTATTTACAGTTACAGGAAGTTTAGCTATTAAAAGAAGTAGAGATAAATTAAGAAGTTTACAAATACTTTCAAAAAAATCAATAGATATGCCAAAAACAGTTTTTGCTTCAAATGAATCAAGTGCAAAAGATGTAATAGCTCTAAGTGGTGGTGCGCCTCTTGTTTTGAAAATACTTGAGGGAACTCAAGGTGTAGGTGTTGTATTAGTTGAGAGTGAAAAAGCAGCAAAATCAGTACTTGATGCTTTTTATGGGATGGATGTAAACTTACTTGTTCAAGAGTTTATTGAAGAAGCAAATGGTTCTGATATAAGAGTTTTAGTAGTAGGTGGCGAAGTTGTAGGAGCAATGAAAAGACAAGGTGCTGAGGGTGATTTTAGATCAAACTTACATCAAGGTGGAACAGCAATGGCACATAAACTTACAAGAAAAGAAAAAGCAACAGCATTAGCAGCTGCAAAAGCTATGGGATTAGGTGTATGTGGAGTTGATATGATTCCCTCAAAAAGAGGACCTCTTGTAATGGAAGTAAACTCTTCTCCTGGTTTAGAAGGAATTGAAAGCTCTACAAAGCTTGATATTGCAGGTAAAATTATGGATTATATTGCTCAAAATGTAACACCAAGTGATGATTTACTTAGAAAAAGAAAACTAAGAAAAGATAATATTGGAGCATAATAAAATGGACAAAGATTTTGTAACTTTAGGAGAGCAAAATATTCCTAAAGGGGTAAACATTACAATAAATCTAGAGCTTCCAAAGCTTTATAATACTCCAACAAAACTTCCTATTCATGTAATTAGGGGTAAAAAAGATGGTCCAGTAGTTTTTGTTAGTGCTGCTGTACATGGTGATGAATTAAATGGTATAGAAATAATTAGAAGATTAAGAAAATTAAATATTTTAAAAAGATTAAAAGGTACTCTTATTCTTGTTCCTATTGTAAATGTTTATGGAACTATGACTTTATCTAGATATATGCCAGATAGAAGAGATTTAAATAGAAGTTTTCCAGGTTCAGTTAAGGGTTCACTTGCAAGTAGGGTGGCTAATATATTTTTTAAAGAGATTGTTTCAAAATGCGATTTGGGTATTGATTTGCATACAGCTTCTATTCACAAATCAAACCTGCCTCAAATTAGAACAAATACAAAAGATGAGTTTACTTATAAACTTGCAAAAGCTTTTGAAGCACCTGTTGTTTTGCACTCAGAATTAAGAGATGGTTCTTTAAGACAAGTGGCACAAGAAGAGGGTATCCCTATTTTATTATATGAAGCAGGGGAAGCTTTGAGATTTGATGAAACATGTATTAGAATAGGAGTAAAAGGCATTGTAAATGTATTAAGAGAGTTAAATATGCTTCCAATTTCAAAAAGAAAATCTAAAAGATTACCTGTTATTACAAGAAGTAGTCAATGGATAAGAGCAAGTGAAAGTGGAGTTTTAAGAACAATCAAAGCCTTAGGAGATATTGTAAAAAAAGATGAAATCATTGCTTTTATAGATGAACCATTTGGTGATGCTTCTTTTGAAATAAAATCAATATTTGATGGAATAATTATTGGAAAATCAGAAATACCTTTAGTTCAAGAAGGTGATGCAATTTTTCATATAGCTAAGTTTAAAAATCTAGAAGCTGCTGAAACAAAAATAGAGTATTTTAATGAAGAAATTTTAAATGAAAGTGAGTTTTTTGAACTTAATAATGAAGAGATAATAGAAGAGTAAAGATAGGGAGTGTTAGAAATTTTGTGTCAGTCTGATAGAATTTATTCTAGAGGATTTAACAGGTGCATTTGAACAATTAAAATCTGATGCAAAAGATACTAAATATGTAGTTTCAGCTCCTCTTATTAAACAGCTTACAAAAGTGATTTTTGTTATTCAAAAAGTCTTAAGGGTTTAAAAGAATCTATAAATTCTACTTATTGAACACTTTTTGGAACAAATTATATCTCTATATAAAGGTTATAAAGCCAGTAAGTAAGATTTTCTAATTTTGTTCCAAATATAAGAGGTTGTTGAACGGTTAAAAGAACTATCAAAAGCTATTCGCAGTTTTTAAGAGGTGGTACAGAATTTATGTGCTATTTCTTGTTGACAGATCATTCCCTGTTTACCGAAGTTCTTTTTAATGCGTACATTTAACTTCAAATGCCTTACAATTTAATCTATGGAATTAATACGATATCTCATAAATTAATCAAAAAGTTCATGCCAAAAAGATTTTTTACGATGATGGTACTCATTATGCGAATATTCTTTATGATTGTTATATGATGATGAACGATTTTGATTATACAAATTATGAGGAGAAGATTGATTTTCTGAACGTTCAATAATCTTATCTAGCTCTCCTCTATCAAGCCAAATTCCTCGACATTTTGGACAATAATCTATTTCTATTCCACTTTTCTCTGAAAGCAATAATGGTTCGACAACACATACTGGACATTTCATCTTTTTTCCTTATTAATAAATTTTATTTTATTTTACTTCTACTTTACAAGTTTTTTGACAACTATTACATAAATTATTGCAAGGTTCTTGATGAATTAAAATACTACTTTCTCTAAATAAAATTTGTATGTCATTTTCGATTTTATCAGCAAGTATATGGGCATAATCGATAGTATGATATTTACAAACTGTTAAGTGAAAATCTATATGACGTTCTGAACCTGCTTTTCTTGTTCTGAAACTATGAAAATCAATAAAATGTTCTTGATGATTTTCAATTTTAGTTATAATTTTTTGCTCATCTTCTTCAGGTAAACTTACATCTAAAAGTGGGGAAAAAGACTCTTTTATTAATTCCCATGCAGCATAAATTATTAATATTGCAACTGCAACTGCAGCCAATGGATCAAGCCATTGCCAACCAGTAAGATATATTCCACATAAGCCGGCCATAACACCCAATGAGGTATATACATCTGTTTTCAAATGCATTGCATCTGCTTTAAGTGCAATTGAATCTGTCTCTTCACCTACCTTCTGAAGATGTCTAGAAATAAAAAAGTTCACTATAGAAGAAACCGCCATAATAGCAACTCCCCATCCTACAAATTCAACAGAGTGAGGATTATAGAATTTTTGAATTGCTTCATAAATTATCCAAATAGCAGCTATTAAAATTAATATTCCTTCAATTGTTCCTGAAAGATTTTCTATTTTACCATGACCATATCTATGTTTTTTATCAGCAGGATGAGAAGCTTGTCTTACTGCAAAAAAAGCAATCATAGCAGCTAATAAATCTAATGAAGAGTGAATACCTTCAGAAATAACTCCAACAGAACCTATAGCTATCCCAATAGAAAGTTTTCCAATAACTAATGCCGTATTTGAAATTACTGATAATTTAGCTGCTTGTTCTTTGACATTTGAAGATTTCAAATTGACTCCTATTTTTTTTTCCAAAGAATTATATATCAAAAGTGTAAAGATTAACTTGACATTTGGAAAGTTTTAAAAAGTGAATTTCTACCAAAACTCAACTCATATATAAATTTTTTGATTTATCCATTTAGTAAATCCCATAAATATTGCATCTTGAGGGTACTTCGAAAATAAATTATTAATAAATCAGTCAAAGCTACTGATAAAACTTTTTTTGATTTTAAAAAAATGGGCAAAAATATTGAAGTTATCGTTAGACAAGTTTTAGAGATCAATGAACTTTCAGCGCAAAACTCCAAGAATGTTGAAGAAATTGCATCCGTAGCCAATCACTTAAAT
Organism: Malaciobacter sp.; assembly: GCF_055140965.1. Next base: position 14,302 of record NZ_JBSRRO010000023.1, on the reverse strand, counting down.
GACATGACAGATAATTTACACTCTAAATTAGAAGCATGAAGAACATAGAAATTGTAAAGCTGAAGAAATAGTTATTATATATTCTATGTTATAATAATAATAAAGAATTTTTAAAGGTTATAATAGATGTATAAAATTTTGCTCTTAAGTTTCTTGTTAAAATCACTTTTTTTTGCTGAAGTTATTACTCCGATAGAGGAAGTAAAACATTATGATAAGGAAAAGGTCTCATTGGGAAAAAAACTTTTTTTTGATGTAACTTTTTCAAAAGATGGAACTGTCTCGTGTGCATCATGTCACAGTGATTTTGGTTCAGATTCAAGGCCAGTTTCTATTGGAGTAGGTGGAAAAAAAGGTCTCATTCAAAGTTTGAGTGTTTTTAATGCAGTAAATAACTATAAGCAATTTTGGAATGCAAGAGCATCAAGCTTAGAAGAGCAAATAGATGGTCCTATTCATAATGACTTTGAGATGGGAATTAGTAAAGAGAGTATCGAAGAAAAACTCAATTCATCCAAAATCTATCAACAAATTTTTTCACAAGTCTATAACGAGTCCCCAAACTATCAACTTTTTAAAGATGCTATAGTTGCTTTTGAAAAAACATTGCTCACTCCAAATTCCCGTTTTGACAGGTATTTGAAAGGAGAACAAGTATTAACATCCCTTGAAATCAAAGGATTTGAATCTTTTAAACAACATGGATGTATTGCATGCCACAATGGCGTAAATGTTGGCGGAAACTCTATGCAGATGATGGGAAGTGTTATAGAATATAATTATGTACCAGGGCAACAAGATGTATATGCTATTACTAAAGATGAAGCAGATAAAAATGTTTTTCGTGTACCCTCACTTAGAAATGTAAATAAAACAGCACCTTATTTTCACGATGCTTCCGCAGTAACATTGAAAGATGCTATTGTAAAAATGGCACATCATAATCTTGGTACATATTTAGAATCCAATGAAGTAGAAGCTATAGAGGCTTTTTTAAAAACACTTGATGGCACTGTCCCAACAACATGGAGTCAAGATGTTAAATAAGTGGATAAAGATTTCAATTGCTATTACAGCTATTATCTTTATGGGCATTTGGGTAACGTTCTATAAGCAAAAAAGTGAAGCTATTCAATATAGAGGGTATGAACTTTATAATATGTTAGAAACACTCAAAGGTAAACACTATGAAGTTATTGATAAATTACTTCAAAGTGCACTTTATCAAAATTATAATAATGATATTTTAAATCGACAATTAGAACTTTTAAACCAGTATGAACAAAAACTTGAATCTACTGAAATTTATATGACTGATCATTACCCTAAAACAAAACTTATTTTGAAAAAAATATTCATTCAACAGCAAGAATGGAATCAAGGTATAGAAATATTTAAAAGAGAAAGTGGAAAGATTAAAAACTCTTTTGCATTTGTTGTTTCTTCACTTATACATTTAGAATTAAAAAATGGAAATAAAACACAAAAAATTCTTAATATAATAAGTAGACTGATAAGTATCAAAGCGAGTATGGATATCCCAATTTTTGATAAAGATACTTTTGATACAGATTTTTTCAAGAATATAGACGCGACAAATGAGAAGAATAAAATGTATATTATGCTTTATAAAACACATATTGATTTAATTAAGAAGTCTTTGCCAAGTTATATTAATTTAGTCAATACACTTGTCAAAAAAGAGTCTTCTAAAGAGTATTTTTATGACTTGTCCCAGGCAATGAAGCAAGAAAATGCACAGCAATTGAAAAAACTTAATTCCGAGTATTACATGCTTATACTTTTTTCTCTTTTAACGATTTTGATTATTATATATTACATTATTTCATCTGAAAAAGAAAAACAGCATATTATTAAACTACAAAGAGATTATAAAAAATCAGTAACAACAGATTTACTTACAGGGCTTAAAAATAGAAGTGCATATATCGAAAAAATAAAGAATATGCAAAACTGTACAATAATTTTTTTAGATATTGTAGATTTCAGTTCCATTAATAACCTTTATGGAATAAATATAGGTGATTTTGTACTTCAAACACTAGGGAAAATTCTTGAAGATCATATAGAATCTATCGAAAATACAGAGATATTTAAAGTTGGAGCCGATCAATTTGTCATTGTGTTAGAAAACTACCCACTTGAAGAAGTAACTTTATTAGCTATTAATTTGATAGAAATCATTGAAGAGAAAGATTATAAATATAAAGGCTTAAACCAAGAGATATTTGTTCAGGTATTAGCAGGTATTAGCACAAAAGAGCCTTACTTGTTGAATGCAACATTGGCTATCAAATCTATAGCAGATGATTTTAGTAAAAAAATAGCATACTATGATGATTCACTTGATCAAACACAAGAGATTCAAGAAAATCTTACTATGATCCAAAAAATCAAAACAAGCCTTATAAATGATGATATTGCCATGCTGTACCAGCCATTGATTGATTTTAAAACGAAAGAGATTATAAAACATGAGGCACTTGTAAGAATGAAAGATAAAGATGAGTACATCTCTCCTTATTTCTTTTTAGACCTTTCAAAAAAAGCAAAACTCTATACTAAAATCACACACGAAGTTATTAAAAAAAGCGTTCAAGCAGTAAGGGATTACAATGTAGATATCTCTATAAATCTTTCTATTGAAGATATTCTTCATCATGAGACCTGTAAATTTATAATGAGTACATTGCAAAACAATGAAGATATAGCGCAAAAAATTACATTTGAACTACTTGAAACTGAAGAGGTGCATAACTTTAAGGCACTCAAAGAGTTTATACAAGAGGTAAAAACTTTTGGGGTATCTATCGCAATAGATGATTTTGGAAGTGGATATTCTAACTATAATTATTTATTAGAACTTGATATTGATATATTGAAGATTGATGGGTCTCTTATAAAAAATATAGATAAAAGTTACAATAATCAATTGGTAGTAAAATCAATTATCGAGTTTGCAAAATTAGCAAATATAAAAACTGTTGCAGAGTTTGTTGCTTCACAAGAGATTGAAGCAGTTGTTATTGAGTTAGGGATAGATTATGGACAAGGGTTTTACTATAGTGCACCAAAACTTTTGTAAAAAGTTATAAAAATTAAATGATAATTTAGAGATTTTGGGAGTGTAAGAAATTCTCTTATAATACAGAACCAGTAAAATACAAAGAGTTCGTTTAGTATGTCGTCAAAATTCTGAATCTATTATTTTATGTAAAATAGTTCTTTTAGGAAAATAGACATTACTTTACAATCATTCAAATATATGAGATAAATAGTAAGTTCAATACAAAGGATTTATTATGAATGTAGGTTATGCAAGAGTTTCAACTTCAAGTCAAAATCTTGAGAATCAAATTGATCAACTCAAGAGTGCTGGCTGTAAAAAGATTTTCTCAGAAAAAAGGTCAGGAAAAAATGAATCGAATCGTGAACAGTTTAAGATTATGATGGACTTCGTAAGAGAAGGTGATGTACTTTATATTACAAAACTTGATAGATTAGCAAGGTCTGTAATAGACCTTCATAATACTGCGAAGTTTTTACAAAACAAAGATGTAAATCTCAAAGTATTACATCAAAATATTGATACTACATCTCCAGCAGGTAGACTGTTATTTACAATGTTAGGTGCTATTGCAGAATTTGAACGTGATTTAATAAATGAACGTGTTAGAGAAGGAATTGAAGCTGCAAAGAAAAAAGGTGTCCAGTTTGGTAGAAAAGCTATTCTGGGTACTAAAGAGAAAAATGTTATATACAATCAGCACGAAAAAGGAAAGTCTGTTGAATGGTTATCTAAATTTTTTCATGTAGCACGGAATACTATCTATAGAGCAATTAAAGATGTAGCCAAAAAGAAGTAGTCAACCTGACTACTTCATATGTTCAAAAATTCAAGTCTTTTTGGGAAAAGCTTATCCTTAGTAAAAACTGCTCAAAAAATAAGAAGTTGTAGAGTGAACCAAAAATATTGTTTACGGGAGATTTCCAGTGGTGGTATATATTTACCATAGTTTGACACATATTATCCCCCCCCTTTATATATTGATGTTTAAGGTAAATAATTATACCTAAAATCACCTATATATGGATTTACTTATGATTTTCTATGTGTAAAAGTTGAGATTTATAATTAATGTTGATTTAACATATATTATATTATAAAATAATTCCAACATAGTTTGTTAAATAAATTTATATATAGAGTATAGTAGTTATGAAGATTTTAATAATTGAAGATGATAAAGATATTGCAAATTTCCTAAAAAGAGGATTTGAAGAATTACATTATACTATTGAAATTTCAAATGATGGGGAAGAAGGAGAGTATCTTTCTATCATTAACAAATATGACGTAATTATATTAGACTGGATGCTACCTAAAAAAAATGGTATCGAAATCTTAAACAATTTAAGACAAAAGAACATTTTTACACCGATATTAATGTTAACAGCAAAAGATGCAGTTGAAGATAAGATAACAGGTTTAAAAACAGGTTGTGATGATTATCTATCTAAACCTTTTTCATTTGAAGAATTAGAGGCTAGAGTAACTTCACTGTATAGAAGAAGTTCACAAATGAGTAATATAATGGAATTTTCTAATCTAAAAGTAAATTTAGATACCAAAGAGGTTTTAAAAGATAATTCTATTATTAATTTATCTATAAGAGAATATGAACTTTTGTTATTGTTAATTAAAAACAAAAACTCCTATATTTCAAAAGATACTATTGAGGAAATGCTATATAGTAATGAGGAGTTTCTCAATAGCAATGTGATTCAAGTTACAATATATAATTTAAGAAAGAAAGTAGGTAAAGAACTTATTAAAAATTTTAGAGGCATAGGGTATAAAATTGAGATTTAAAAGTATTAAACATAAAATTCTTTTTTGGTTTTCAAGTGTAATTTTTATTATACTTTTTATTTTTAGTTATGCTTTATATTATTTACTTGAAGAAAGTATTAACAAGCGCATACTTGAACAACTAGAGCAATATGCAATTTCATTACATCTTGATTTAAAAGAAAATAAATTTAATACAAACATAATTATTGATGAAACACTAAAAGACGTAGAAGTTGCTATTCTAAAAAAAAATAAATTAATATATCAAACGAAAAAATTTACATTAAAGAATTATGAAACATTATATCAAGAGCCTCAGTTATATATTAATGAAATCAATAACTTTGAAGTAGATGCAATATATTCATATAAATTTACAAATCCCTTTGTAGGAAATATTCTTTTATATAAAAAAAATATACATAATCAAGCAGAAGACATTGAGCATATTTTACTCGGCACAATTCCTATATTATTGATAGTATTAATGTTTCTTGCAAATAAGATTATTGATAAAATATTAATACCAATTAAAAACATTACAAGAGATGCTAAAAATATTACAGTTTCAGATTTATCAACTTCAATTGAAAACCCATCTAATAAAGATGAAATATCTGAATTAATTTCATCATTTAATAGTATGATTTCTCGTCTAAAAGAAGGAGTTTCCAAATTAGATACCTTTAATAAAAATGTTTCTCATGAATTTAGAACTCCATTGACTATCATAAAAGGTGAAGCTGAAGTTACATTGAAAAATATTCGAGAACCTGATTACTATATTAAAAGTTTAGAAGTTATATTAAAAGCGGTAAACCAATTATCAAACATTACTGATGAAATGCTGTTCTACACAAAATATACAAAATATAATGTAAAAAACTCTTTTAGTTGGTGTCAATTAGATTCTATTATTATGAATATAATTGAACAGTATAACAATGATTTAAAAAATAAGAATATCAATTTAACTTTGAAAGAGTTTCATTCATTAAAATATTTGGGCAATCATAATCTTCTTCATACCATTTTTAAGAACTTAGTTGATAATGCAATTAAATATAGTCATAACAATTCTAATATCAATATTGAACTTTATTTAGAAGAAAACTATGCTATTTTCAAAATTCAAGATGAAGGGATTGGTATTCCAAAAGACAAAATAGAAAAAGTTACAGATGAATTTTTTAGAGTTGAAGAATCAAGAAATAAAAATATACAAGGAGTTGGATTAGGATTATTCATTGTTAAATCTTGTATTGACCTTCATAAAGGAATATTACAAATCAATTCTACTAATCAAGGTACCTTAGTAACCGTTAAACTCCCATTATAAATTAGTAAAACTATATACACTGGGAGTGTAAATAAAACTGTGTAAATTCCAAATTAGATAAAATCTAAGAAGGAGATTTACATGATAGATAAAGAAGCAATCAAAGAGGCTTACAAGAGTGGACAGATAAAGTCCTTAGATGATGTCAATGATGTTATGAAGTCGATGGTTAAAGATGTTATTGAAGTTTTAACCGAACAAGAAATAACACACCATTTGGGCTATGAGAAGCATCAAAGTTCTCAAATTGACAATTACCGTAATGGTCATAATGATAAATCACTGAACTCCAAGTTTGGTGTTATAGATGTCTCAATTCCAAGAGATAGAAACTCTGATTTTCACCCTGAAATCATTAAAAAAAGACAAACAGATATTCATGGTATTGAAGATGCTGTAATATCACTTTATGCTAAAGAAATGAGTACCAGAGATATTCAATCCCATATTGAAGAACTCTATGATCATAATATCTCTCATGAATCCATTTCCAATATCACTGATGCAGTTATTGAAAAAGCCAAAGAGTGGCAAATAAGACCATTAGAATCAATCTATGCCATTATCTTTATGGATGCCACATTTTTAAAAGTAAGACTTGAAGGACAAGTCAGAAATGTAGCTGCTTATTTGATGATTGGAATTACCCTTGATGGACATAAAGATGTCTTAGGTGTTTGGATTGCTAAGACTGAATCATCCAAGTATTGGTTAGGTGTTTTAAATGAACTGAAGAATAGAGGTGTAAATGATGTTCTTATCTTTGCAGTAGATGGATTAAATGGATTCTCTAATGCTATTCAAGCAGTTTATCCTCACTCTGAAGTTCAAAGATGTATTGTACATCAAATTAGAAACTCTTTGAAGTTTGTCTCATGGAAAGATAGAAAAGAGCTTGCAGATGATTTAAAATTCATCTATAAAGCAGTAAATGAAAAATCAGCATTAAATGCTTTAAAAGAGTTTGAAGATAAGTGGGCTAAAACTTATCCTCATATTATCACTATACACTATACACTATACCCTTTTCATTTTCATTTCATTTTCATAATTTAATATTCTACTTTATTTTAATTGGAGAAGAGTATTGATGAGAATCTTTAAAACATTGGCAATACATTATTTAATAATGATAGGTATACTTTTTATTGGACGTTTATGTCTGTTTATTATGTACTTTGATAATTTTAGTAATCACACAGATGTTAATTACTGGCTGACTTTTATTTATGGATTGAGAATGGATACTATTAGTGTCTCTATCATTCTAATTATTCCTTTATTTATGATGACTTTATTACCTAAATATGCATCTAAGTTTTATGAATCCACATTAAAATATTACTTTGTCATTACAATATCTTGTATGATATATATTGAAGTTGCCACTTTTCCTTTTATCTTAGAATATGATGTTCGTCCAAATTATTTATTTGTGGAATACTTAGTATATCCACAAGAAGTTTTCTCTATGATTTTTGCAGAATATAAATTAGAACTATTTTTTGCAGTCTTATTAATTTCTATATTTATTATAGGATATTTAAAACTTTTCAAATTTTATTTTAAAGGACTCTTTGACATTCATTATATAAAAAGACTTGCATTATTTTTGCCATTATCAATACTTTTATTTATAGGTATTCGTTCATCATTTGGACATCGACCTGCAAATCAATCTGATGCAATGTATTCATCAAATAGAATACTAAATGAGATTACAAAAAATTCATTGTACAGTATAGGATATGCTATTTATATCAATAAAAAGAATAATAACAAAGCTTTATTAAAGCAGTACGGTAATATGCCTATAGATGAAGCATTGAATCGAGTTCAAAAAAGATTAAATATAAGTAGTAACAATGTAAAATTGCCTTTTTCAAGAGTTCAACCAACGAATTTTCATGATGTTTCATCAAAAAATCTGGTTATTTTTATACAAGAGAGTTTAGGTGCACAATTTGTAGAAGCTGTAGGTGGTGAAAAAGGAATTACTCCCAATATAAATCGTTTAAGTAAAGAGGGTATTTTATTTACAGATTTATATTCAAATGGTACACGAAGTGTACGAGGAATAGCTGGGTGTATGGCTGGAAACTTTGCAATTCCAGGTAAAGGGGTAATCAAAAGAAATAAATCTCAAAGAGATTTCTTTACCATCGCTTCTTTATTAAAACCGTATGGTTATCATACTTCTTTTATTTATGGTGGTGAAAGTCGATTTGATAATATGAGAGGATGGTTTTTAGGAAATGGTTTTGATGAAATTATTGACCAACCACGTTTTAATAATCCTTCTTTTACTGGCACGTGGGGTGTTAGTGATGAAGATATGGTTATTAGAGCTAATAATGAATTTGCTAAACATTATAAAAATAATCAAAAGTTTGCTAGTGTAATGTTCTCAACTTCAAATCATTCACCTTTTGATTTCCCAAATAATAAAATAGAACTTATTGATAATGTACCTAAAAAAAGTGTCAAAAATGCAATTAAATATGCAGATTTTGCAATTGGAAAGTTTTTTGAATTAGCAAAGCAAGAATCTTATTATAAAGACACCGTTTTTGTTGTCGTAGCAGATCATAACATACGTGTGTATGGAGAAGATGTAATTCCTGTAAATATGTTTCATATACCAGGATTTATAATTTCAGAAAGCGTGAAGCCAATGAAGTATGACAAGATAACAACACAGCCAGATATCTTAGCAACAGCACTTGATTTAATCGGTATTGACTTGAATTTCCCTATTCTTGGACATTCAATTTTTAGTGATAAAAAACAGAATCTCTCTTTTATGCAGTTTCATAACTCTTATGCTTTACGAGTAAATGATAGTATTGCTATAATTCAACCTGGGAAAAAACCGGTAACGTATAAATACAAAAATAAGCATCTTTTAGAAACTGTTTCTGATACAGAATTAGAACAAGATGCATTGGCATTTATTATTACACTGGATTATTTATATCAAAATAAGCTTTATAAATAAAATAAATATATTTTCATTAAGGAAAAAACTTGAGAAATCAACCAAAATATAATTTTCTAAAAAATACTATGTATGCAATAAAAGGTTTATTAGATTTAGTAAAAACTGAAACATCTTTTAAAATTGAACTAATTATTACATTAATTTTATTTCCATATATAATAATAATTGATACTACTTTAATATATAAACTAATTATGTTTATTACCTTATTTGGGATGTTACTTGCAGAAGCAACAAATAGTGCCATAGAAAGAGTTGTTGACTTAGTTACATTAGAACACCATCATATGGCAGGAAGAGCAAAAGATGTTGGAAGTGCTATTGTATTTATTAGTATTATAGTCTTTATTTTTTCGTGGGGATCTATAATATTAGATCTTTATTTATAATTTACTGTTACTTTATAAGGAATCATATTTTGAAAATACGACAACAAACCCTACTTATATTTTTGGTTGCACTTTGGATTGGACTATTTAGTAATAATGCGTTTTTTAAACACTTATTTGAAATCTATCCATTCTCAGATAACATTATATTTGATATAACAGTCATTATAAACTCCATTTTGTTTATGAACTTAGTATTTCTACTGTTCTCTTCAAAATATACAACGAAACCTCTATTGATTTTGATGTTGCTTACAGCTGCTTTTAGTAATTACTTTATGACAACGTATGATGTAGTTATTGACCATAGTATGATTGAAAACGCAGTTGAAACAAGTATGAAAGAATCTCTTGATTTATTCAGTTTAAACATGGTGCTATATATTCTATTCTTATTTGTTCTCCCATCTATTTTTATCTATTTTACACCACTGCAATTTGGTAGTTTAAAAATGGAACTCAAAAGAAAAGCACAATCATTTATTTTAAGTTTATTGGTGATTGTTATTACCATTGTATCTCAAGGGGATTACTATGCAACGTTCTTTAGAGAACACAAACAAATACGATATTATGCCACGCCAACTTTTCAAATCTATAGCGTAAAAAAATTTATCAAAGAGAAGTATTTTCATAAAAGTGTTGAGTTTCAACATGTCGCCATGGATGCTAAAATTGATGAACCAATTCCTGAGAGAGAATTGATTGTCATGGTTGTAGGAGAGACTGCACGAGCAGATAGATTCTCACTTAATGGATATGCAAAGCAAACCAACCCTTTACTGGAGCAAGAAGATATTATCAATTTTCCACAAGTCAGTTCATGTGGTACTGCCACTGCTAAATCCGTACCTTGTATGTTCTCCCTGACACAAAAGAAAGACTACGATTCAACAGCAGTTAGAAATACAGATAATGTTTTGGACATTTTAAAACGATCTGGTGTCAATGTCTTATGGAGAGATAATAATTCTGATTCAAAGGGTGTTGCCCTACGAGTTGATTATGAAGATTTCCAAAGCTCTGACACAAACCCTATTTGTGATATAGAGTGTAGAGATGAAGGAATGTTATCTGGATTACAAGAGTATATCAATACTCATCCCAAAGGTGATATCATGATTGTTTTACATCAAATGGGAAATCATGGGCCAGCTTATTATAAGCGATATCCAAAACGATTTGAGAAATTTACCCCTGTATGTACAACCAATCAACTTGAAGAGTGTAGTAAAGAAGAGATTGATAATGCCTATGATAATGCGATTTTATATACCGATTACTTTTTGAAAAAAGTCATTGACCTTCTAAAACGGAATAATGATTTTGAAACAGCAATGGTCTATATGAGTGATCATGGGGAATCATTAGGAGAGCATGGAATTTATTTACATGGAATGCCTGACTTATTAGCTCCTATTGAGCAAACACACGTGCCATCAGTTTTATGGTTTGGAGATAAAGTCAAGGGTGAATTAAAAGTTGATGAACTCAAAGCCAATAGCAAAAACAGCTATTCACAAGATAATCTTTCTCATACCCTTTTAGGATTATTTGAAGTGCAGAGTGAATATTATAAAAAAGAGTTAGACATTTTAGAACCATTTAGAAAAGAAGAGGATTAGTTTTCTGTCAACACTAAATAGGGTATCAAACAAGTTATAAAAACAAATTCCAAAACCTGTTCTTTATTGAACATTCTCCAAAATTCAACTCTTTTTGGAACAAACTTTCCATTGCTAAAAACTGCTCCAAAAGTAAGAGGTTATGTAACATTTAATATGAACTTTCAAAAAACTGTTTATAGTTTTATCTTACTTAATATTATCAATTTTAGGAAATTTAAAAGTTTTACTTGTAGGTGCATAACAAAGCCCTAATTTAGTACAACCTTGATATTGAATTTCTAAATTAAATGGTACATTGCCTATTTTTTCTTTGATTAAAGTAAATGGAACATTTAATGAAAAATCTTTAACTATTACTTGGTCACCCTTAAAGTTTTCAGTTGCAGGTTTAGCAATGTAATTTGTTAAATCAATTTTTTAGGCTTTGTGATTAATACTTTCAATTTTTTATCATATACATATATATGCTTATATAATGAAAGTTTAATATCTATGCTATTTTGTTTTATTTCTGCACTTGGCTTAATAGCAACATCCGGCGATACAAAATCTTTTGCTCCAAAGCTATAGATAACGATACTTAAAAGTAAGAATAATTTTTTCATGATTATACCTTGTTTAGTTTTGAATGATATTAACATTCTTATAAGTATATTAGTATATTCTAATATATTTGTCATGTATTAATGTTTTATTAAATTAGAATATACTAATATAGATTATTGTTTTTATAATATATAAAGTATAAGGAAGAAATATGGAAAAGACAACATTTGAAATCACAAAAATGGATTGTCCATGTGAAGAAAACTTACTCAGAATGAAACTTGATGTTATTGAAGAGGTTAAAAACCTTGAATTTGATATTCCAAATAGAAAATTAACTGTTTATCATATTGGTAATATTTCTGAAATTGAAAGTTCAATAAATGATTTAAAATTAGGGGATACCCTTTTAAGTAGTGAAACTACAGAAGAAGTTGAGTTTAAAGAAGAAAGTGGACAACGTAAGTTACTTTGGACAGTACTAGCTATTAATTTTGCATTTTTTTTGATAGAAATGTCAACTGGTATTATTTCAAAATCAATGGGACTTGTTGCAGATAGCTTAGATATGCTTGCCGATTCATTTGTATATGGTATTAGTCTATTAGCAGTAGGAGGAACAATTGCAAGGAAAAACAATGTTTCGAAACTTGCTGGATATTTCCAAATATTACTTGCATTTATAGGATTTATTGAAGTTATGAGAAGGTTTCTTGGGGATGGTCAAATGCCAGATTTTTGGACAATGATTATTGTATCAACTTTTGCACTTATAGCAAATGGAATTTGTTTATATCTGTTTATGAAATCTAAAAGTGAAGAATCGCATATGCAAGCTAGTATGATATTCACTTCAAATGATATAATAATTAACTTTGGAGTAATTGTTTCTGCTGTACTTGTGTCAGTGTTAAATTCAAATAAACCAGACTTAATCGTTGGTGCAATAGTATTTGTTTTAGTAATTTATGGTGCAATTAGAATATTAAGGCTTACGAGAAACTAATAATCAATCGTAAAAGATAGCTATATAGGTTTTTAGTAAGATAAAAAAGGAAAAGTATGACAAATACAATAAACTGTGTCCGAGATAAAAATAATGATGTTTTGGTTAAAAAAGCAAAAAAAGACATTAGTAAAAATAAAAAAAATATTGATTATCAATCAAAAGTTTTTGCTCTTTTAGGTAGTGAAGTTAGATTTAGAATTGTTTATTTACTTTTAAATAATAAAGAACTATGTGTATGTGATTTTTGTGATATTCTAGAAATGAATCAATCTCCTATCTCTCAACACTTAAGAAAATTAAAAGATGCAGGTATTTTAGAGAATAAACGTGAAAAATTGGCAATATTTTATTTCATTCCTTACTCAATGAGAGAAATACTACAACTTTTAATTAATAGCAAAGCAAAAGAGTAAAACAATACCATGAAAAGAATTTTATTATTAGAAGATGACTTATCCTTAGGTGAAACTATTAAAGAATTATTATTGGAAAATGATTATGAAGTTGACTATGTTACTAAAGGCAATGATGTCATAGAGATCACTTTTGATAAAGAATATGATTTATATATCTTTGATATAAATGTTCCTGATATTGATGGACTTGAAATACTTAAAAGTTTACGAGATGCTGACGATTCAACACCCGCAATATTTATTAGTGCTATGACAGATTTAAAGACCTTTTTAAAGGGCTTTGAAGTTGGTGCAGATGATTTTATAAAAAAGCCTTTCTATCCCGAGGAGTTAATTGTAAAAGTGAATTTAAAACTCTCTTCAAATAAAAAGGAAATAGCTTTTAATGACATCGTATACTTACCAAAAAACAAGCAGCTATTTAAAAACAATGAGAATATATATTTAACTCAAATTCAATTAAATCTATTTGAACTATTTATTAATAATAAAAACCGAATAATTGCACAAGAAGAGCTTTATGATTGTTTGGAAAAACCAACTGGAAATGCTTTAAGATTTCATATTAATAAGTTAAAAAATTTAACAGAGTTAAATATAAAGAATATTAGAGGTCAAGGATATATTTTTGAGTCGAGTTGAAATTGAATCTTTTATCAAAAGTTTTTTACTCTTTTTTATTTCATTAGCGAGTATAACTGCACTCAGATATTATGAAATGTATGAAAACAAGATATATCTGTTTGAGGAAAGATTATTTTCGCAAATGAAAATTTCTAGTTTTAATAAGGAACCTACAAATTTTATTGTAACAAACGTTCCTAAGAGCAGTGATAAAATATCTAATGTATTTAGTTTTAACAAAAATCAGATATTTGTACTTTTTGAAATGAAAGATTTAAATAACTCTTTAGTAAAGGTCTCTTACCCACTAAATAGCTTTTTACAAGACAGAAGTATAATCTTAGAACAAGTCAAAAATATGTTTTATCAAAGCATATTGATCTGGTTACACTAAATAGGACATACAAAAGTAGTATGTTAAAATTAGTGAAAGTGGAGAGAAATAATGAGAAAAAATCATTACACAAATGAGTT
>NZ_JBSRRO010000022.1:0-40487 GCF_055140965.1 Malaciobacter sp. | reverse complement strand
AGAATATCTCTTGCAATGTTCTTTTAAAATTCAGTGTTAATAAACTATTGCCTTTTTTTTATTTGCCTTTTTTTAAGCTATTCTTTATAGGATTGCTTTCTTAATTTATTTTGTTATTTTAATTTTATAATTTAAGTATTACAAAATGGTTGCAATTTAAAACTATTAAGATAGAAAAAATTTAAATAAATTTACAAAAAATGGCAGAAAGTTTTAAAATAAAATAAAATTTTGTTATACTTTTGCTTTTAAATTTTAAAATTAGATAATAATTAAATTATAGTGATAGGATTTATATGGCTCAAAATGGTTTACTACAAAGATATCTCAATGGAAATTTAGTCTTGCAAATTTTAATAGGTATTGTTCTTGGTGTTGTTGTTGGTTTTTTATCGAAGGATTTAGCAAATGCTGTTTCTATTCTTGGAGTTTTATTTGTTGGAGCATTAAAAGCAATAGCTCCTATATTAGTTTTTATTTTAGTATCAACTGCAATTGCTACAAAAGAGATGGGAGTTCAGACTAAAATAAAACCAATTATAATTTTATATTTAGTAGGTACTTTTTTAGCTGCATTGGTTGCTGTTAGTGCAAGTTTTTTATTTCCTATTGAATTGGTTCTTCCTGATGCACAAGAAAGCTCTTTAACTCCTCCTGATAGTGTAATATCTGTATTAAAAGGTGTTTTATTTAATATGGTAGATAATCCCATAAATGCTCTTCAAACTGGGAACTTTATAGGTATTTTAGTTTGGGCAATTGCATTGGGGTTTGCCATGCACTATAGTAGTGAAGATACTAAAAATGTATTTTTTGATATATCTTTAGGTGTTACAAAAATTGTAAAATTTATTATTAAACTTGCTCCTTTAGGTATTTTTGGTCTTGTTGCAAATACTTTTGCAAAAACAGGATTTGATGCACTTTTTAGTTATGGAAAAATCTTAGCTTTATTAGTAGGAACAATGCTTTTTATAGCATTTGTAGTAAATCCTATAATTGTATTTATTAAAATAAAAAAGAATCCTTTCCCTTTAATTTTTACTTGTATAAAAGATAGTGCGATAACTGCATTTTTCACAAGAAGTAGTGCTGCTAATATTCCTGTAAATATGAATCTTTGTAAAAAGTTGAATCTTGATGAAAATACTTACTCTGTTTCTATACCTTTAGGAGCTAGTACAAATATGGCAGGAGCAGCTGTTACTATTACTATTTTAACTTTAGCAACTGTACATACTTTAGGAATTAGTGTTGATTTAGGAACTGCACTTTTACTTAGTATTATATCAGCATTAGCTGCTTGTGGAGCTTCTGGTGTTGCTGGTGGTTCACTCCTTTTAATACCACTTGCTTGTTCACTTTTTGGAATCTCAAATGATATTGCGCTTCAAGTAGTTGCAATTGGTTTTGTAATTGGCGTGGTTCAAGATTCACTTGAAACGGCATTAAACTCTTCAACTGATGTACTTTTTACTGCAAGTTGCGCTTCAAAGGCTTAATTAAGCTCTTTGAGTATATGCTATAATCTAATAAATTATTTTAAAGGTTATAGCATATGAGTATTATCTCTTCTGTTATTATTTTTTCTTTACTCTCAGGAATTACAGTCTTTTTTGGGGGATTATTTGCCTTTGTTTTTGAAAAAAAATTTAAAAAAGGATTGCTAAAAGAAGAAATTATTCACTTTTTTATAGCTTTTGGAACAGGTATAATGCTTAGTGCAATCTCTTTTGTTTTAGTACCTCATGGTTTAGAAAAGACAAATGTTTTAATTGCTGTTTTCTTAATTCTTTTAGGTGGAATTATATTTTATTATCTAGATGCTTATATTCAAAAAAAATCTAAAAATACAGCTCAAATTATGGCAATGCTTCTTGATTTTGTTCCAGAATCAATTGCTCTTGGATCTTTATTTGCATATGATTATAAGCTAGGAATGGTTTTAGCTTTATTTATTGCACTACAAAATTTTCCAGAATCTTTTAATTCATACTTAGAGCTTAGAAGTTCAAAATTTAAAATAAGAACATCATTGATAATACTTTTTTTTCTTAGCTTTGTTGGAGTTGTCTTTTCTCTTTTGGGATATTACTTTTTATCTGATAAACCTTCTTTAACTTCTGCTTTAATGCTTTTTGCAAGTGGAGGAATTTTGTATTTAATTTTTCAAGATATTGCTCCTAGTTTAAAATATAAAAATAATAGACTTATTGCAATAGGCGTTAATATTGGTTTTATTGTAGGCATTTATGGGAATAGTTTCACTTAATTGATGAGTATATATTAACAAAAGTTATAATATATACTGTTTTATGTTTGTTTATGATAAAATTTTCACCTAATTTTACTTAAAAATCATGGAGAAATATATGAAAAAAAATCGTTGGCTTATGGCTCTTGCTGCTGTTGGTGTGCATATTTGTATAGGGTCTGTTTATGCTTGGAGTGTTTATGTAAATCCTATTCAAGAACAAATGAAGTGGGATTTAACTGATGTAACAATTGCTTTTAGTATTGCTATATTCTTTCTTGGCTTATCTGCTGCACTTATGGGTAAATTTGTTGAAAAAAATGGACCTAGAGTATCTGCTACAATTGCAGCTTTTGCTTTTGGTATAGGAACTGCTGGTTCTGGACTTGCCATTTTAATGGAATCAAAACTTTTACTTTATTTCTTTTATGGAGTCTTAGGTGGATGTGGATTAGGAATAGGTTATATTTCACCAGTATCAACTTTAGTAAAATGGTTTCCTGATAAAAGAGGTCTTGCAACAGGACTTGCAATTATGGGATTTGGTTTTGCTTCAGCTATTTCAGGTCCAGCAATAAAGTTATTAATTGGTTCTGTGGGAATTGCAAATACATTCTTTATTTTAGGAAGTGTTTATTTTATCGTAATGTTTATTTCAGCAATGTATTTGCAAGCTCCAAAAGAGGGCTATATGCCAAAGAAATTTAAGAAAAAAATCAAAGAGGGTAAAAAGAAAATCAAAAAAGATTTATCTAGTATGGGCTTAAATGAAGCTATAAAAACACCTAGGTTTTATGGTCTATGGATTATGTTATTTATAAATGTAACATGTGGAATTGCAATAATTGGAGTTGCTTCTCCTCTTCTTGAAGAAGTTATGGGTATTACGGCTCTTGCAGCTGCTGCTGCAGTTGGATTAATGGGTGTCTTTAATGGACTTGGAAGAATTTTTTGGGCTAGTATTTCTGATTTTTTAACAAGACCTATTGTTTATATAATATTTTTTGCAACACAAACAGTTGCTTTTTATGCCTTACCAAATATTAGTGAGCTTATACTATTTCAAATTGTCTTATATTTTATAATGTCTTGTTATGGTGGTGGATTTGCTTCAATTCCTGCTTATATTGGAGATATTTTTGGAACAAAAGAGTTAGGTGCTATTCATGGGTATATTTTAACTGCTTGGGCAGCAGCTGGACTTGTAGGACCTTTAATTATTTCAAATGTAAAAGATGTAACAGGAAGTTATTCTCAAACATTATATGTATTTTCAGGCTTTTTTTGTATCGCATTAGTTGTTTCTATTTCAATGCTTTTAAATATAAAAAAATTGAAAAAACAGTTAGAAGATTAAAACAAAAGGGCAAAAAGCCTTTTTGCGTGTTAAATCGTATGATTTAATAGATTTATTAGTACTATTTTTATATTATACACGGTTAAAAATACAATAAGGTTTACTTTGGTTGAAATTAAAAATTTAAATAAATATTATGGGCAGATGAAAGTACTAAATGATATTAACCTTACTATTGAAAAAGGTGATATTTTTGCTATTGTAGGGCATAGTGGTGCTGGAAAATCTACACTTTTAAGATGTATTAATGGACTTGAAGGTTATCATGATGGTTCACTTATAGTAAATAATAAAGAAGTAAAAACATTAAAGGGTAGTGTGTTAAATGAGTTTAGAAAAAAAATTGGAATGATTTTTCAACATTTTTCACTTCTTCAAAGGAAAACAGTTTATGAAAATGTCTCTTTACCTATGGAAATTTGGGGATATAAAGAGAGTGAAATAAAGAAGAAAGTTGATGATTTATTGCATCTTGTTGGACTTTCTAATAAAGCTAAGTCTTATCCAAAAGAACTAAGTGGTGGACAAAAACAAAGAGTTGCAATTGCAAGGGCATTAACACTTGATCCTGATATTTTATTAAGTGATGAAGCAACTTCTGCTCTTGATCCAAATACTACAACATCAATTTTAAATCTTTTAAAAAAAATTAATGCAGAATTAAATATTACTATTATTTTAGTAACTCATGAAATGGAAGTAGTAAAACAAATAGCACAGAAAGCTTTACTTTTAGAGTATGGAAATATAATAGGTTTAGATGTAACAGAAGATCTGTTTTTGCAACCTGATGCAAAAATGAAAAGATTTTTAGGTGAGGATGAAGTAGTACCACAAGAGGGAGTAAATATAAAAATATACTTTCCAAAAGATAATGCACATCAATCACTTATTACTTCAATGGCAAGAGAGTTAAATATGGACTTTAATATTGTTTGGGGGAAACTTGAAGAGATAAACACTCATATTATTGGAAATATGGTTATAAATATTCAAGAAGAGCAAAAAGATGAGGTTTGCAAATATTTAGAAAATAGACAAATTACTTGGGAGGTATTAAAATGATAGATATTTTATTGCCAGCAATTTGGGAAACTATATATATGAGTGTAGTTTCTACTTCAATTGCTGTTATTATAGGTTTTTTTACAGCTATTGTTTTAATACTTACACAAAAAGATGGATTGATGGAGAATATACAACTATATAGAGTTTTAGATGTAGTTATAAATACTTTAAGATCTTTTCCTTTTATTATTTTAATGATTGTATTATTCCCTGTGACAAAAATGATAGTTGGAAAAAGTATTGGAACAACTGCTGCTATAGTTCCACTTACAATAGGAGCTGCTCCTTTTATTGCAAGATTAATTGAGAGTGCTTTAAAAGAGGTTGATCAAGGTGTTATTGAAGCTGCAAAATCATTTGGAGCTGGAAATTTCCAGATAATTTTTAGAATAATGTTAGTTGAAGCATTGCCTGGTATTATTTCAGCCATTACTTTAACTTTAATTACTGTTGTTGGGTTTTCTGCAATGGCTGGGGCTGTTGGAGGCGGAGGACTTGGTGATGTAGCAATCAAATATGGTTACTATAGATTCCAAACTGACATTATGATGTATACTGTATTGGTTTTAATCATAATAGTACAGATATTTCAAAGTTTAGGTGATTATTTATATAAAATTACAAAAAAATAAAGGAAGGAAATAAATGAATAATTTTTTTAAAGTTGTTTTAGTTGCACTAGTTGCATTGTTTTTAGGTGCTTGTTCAGATAATAATGATAAGCAAGAACAAAAAGTTCAAGAGAAGAAAGTTATAAAAGTTGGAGCTACTCCAATTCCTCATGCAGAGATTTTACAAGAAGTAAAAAAAATCTTAGCAAAAGATGGTTACACACTAGAAATTGTTGAGTTTACTGATTATGTTACTCCAAATATTGCAGTTGAAGAGGGTGAGTTAGATGCTAACTTTTTCCAACATTTACCATATATGGATGAATTTAATAAAAATAAAAATACTCACTTAGTTAAAACTGTAAATGTTCACTTAGAGCCAATGGGAATCTATTCAAACAAAATAAAATCATTAAAAGAGATTAAAGAGGGTGATACAATAGCTGTACCAAATGATCCAACAAATGAGAGTAGAGCTCTAGATATTTTACAAAGAGAAGGTTTATTAACATTTAATGATGTAGAATTAAAAACTGCAAAAGATATTTTAGATAATCCAAAAAATCTTAAAATTGAAGAGTTAGATGCTCCTCAATTACCAAGAGTTTTAGATGAAGTTACAGCAGCAGTTATTAATACAAACTATGCTTTATTATCAAATCTTAATCCATTAAAAGATGCTTTAGCAATTGAATCAAAAGATTCTCCTTATGCAAATATTGTAACTATTAAAGCAGGTAATGAAAATAAAGAGTATATTAAAGCTTTAAATAAAGCAATAACTTCTGAAGAGATTAAAAACTTTATTAGAACAAAATATGAAGGTTCAATTATAGAAGCTTTCTAAAATTGTTTAAAAAAGGGGTTATTCTCCTCTTTTTTAACAATTAACTACTATTTTCTTTACAATAAATTTCCCTTTAGGTATAATCTTATAAATAAATATGAGGGAAAAGTATCAAATGATACAAAACTAATAACTTGCAAGAATTTAAAATTACAGACGAAATAAAAAACTTAGATTTAACAAATATAAGAAGCAATCTTTTTCATTATAAATATGATAATAAATATTTGAAAAATCTTTATACAAAAGATGGAACTTTAAAAGAGGAATCAAAAGAGAGTCCTACTTATCATAGTTTCAAAGGTGAAGTATTTGAAAATATTATTTATGAACATTTATTAAGATTTGCACAAAACAATGATGAAATAAAGCGTTTTGTTTTAAAAGGTCCTCATCAAAATAAAAATAATATATTTAAAAAAAATGGACTTTTAATAGATAAAGGTGCTCAAATTGTTTATAAATCAGTTTATAAAGATATTAGCGAATTTGATGCATTGTTTTTTACAAAAGATAGTATATATTTTGTAGAAATGAGTAAATCAAAAAAAACTTCGGGTTTAAATAAAAGATTATTTAAAAAATTTGCTTTATTAAAATTACTATTTCCAAGTTTTGAGATTAAGGCACTTATTGTTTTAACACAAGGTTCTATAGGTCTTAGTAGATTTCCAGATTATTGTACAATTTGGATTACTAAAGAGTTTGATGATGAACAGATTTTAAAAGAGCTTATATTAAATAAAGTTAAAAAAGAGAGTTTAATAGAGTATAAAGATAAAAAGTTTATTGAAGCTTTAAATGTAAGGTATAAAAAATTTTCTTACTTTGAAACGCTAGAGTGGATTTTGCATAAAAGTAGGGCTCACCAAACTCATGCTGTTGATTTGAGCTTTTTTAAATGTAAAAAATTATCTTTGTATTTTGATATATTTACTAAACTTTATATAGGTTTTATTACAATAAAAGATTTTAAACAACTTGTTCCTTATGAAGGTGATGTTAAAGATAATAAAGTGATTGTAACAATAGAAAAAATAAATCAAAAAAAGTTTGAAATTGTTTACTATTTAAGACAGACAAATCATAAATTAAAAAGAGTATCTTATTCAAAAGAGAAATTATCTATTGAAGATAAAGATCCTGAAGGATTTACTAATAAAGAGACAAGATTTATCTCTAAAATTTTATTACCTGAACATAGACTTCTTATAAAAAATATAAATAATTTAAGTAAGAAACTAGAAGAGAAATATTTAGTAAGTTTGTAATTCTTATATAATAAGAACTTCTTTTATTCTTTTTTTATTAAAAGCTAATATAATAGCGAAAAAATTTGGAGATTTTATGTTATTACTTGAAGCTTTTGGTGCTATTTTTTCTATTTTAGGTGCATATTTAATGTCACTTAGCACTAAACATAATCAAAGACCTTTATACTTAGCTTTTATAAGTTTTTTAGCTGCAAACCTATCTTTATTTGCATTCTTTTTATTTGCAGGTAAAGTACCAATGATTATACAATTAGTATTTTTTTATGCTGGAGCCTTTTTAGGAATTATTAAAAAATCACCAAATCCTAAAAGAGATTTTAAAATAGTAATGACTATTTCAATAATCTATTTTTCAACACTTGCAATAATTTTATATTTTCAATCTATCTCTTCAATTGATTTTGAAGTATTGATTTTAGATAGTACTGCTGCATCTATGGCAATCATGGGAAATTTCTTTTTATCAAGTAGAAGTCATATTAGAAGATCATATGCCTTTATACTATTTTTTATAGCTGATGTTTTATATGTATATGTGGGATATTCAAATGGCTTTTATTTCTTTATGGCACAATCAATGTTTTTTATATATACATCTTTTAATGGATATAAAAATACAATGAAAGAAGAGATTGATGATTTTATAATTAGAATTAAGAGTAGATTTTAACTCTTAAGTCTCTTTTTTTACTACAACTTATTTGATACTTAACTAGTTTTTCAAATGGTACTAAAAAACTATCTAAGTATTTTGAATCAATATTTTCAATATTATGTTTATTTAATAAGCAAAGAATCTCTTTTGTGGATTCAATTGTTGAAAGACAATAGTTTTGTGGTTGTGTTTTAAATTTATATGCAGATTGTTTTGTTGTTTTAAAACTTATTTTAGGTAAATGTTGTAAATTTAAACTTCTTTTTAAAATTGCTTTTGAACATGCCCATGTAGAATCTATAATAAATATAAGTTGTTTCTTTTTACTTTTTATGCTTGTTGTATTTAGTAAAATTGACTTTTCATCAGGATATAAAATAAAGCATTCATATTCATCAATATAGTTGTTTATTTCTTTATGTTTTGTAAAATCAATACCAATATAAATTTTAGAGTTATTAAGTTGTAAGCTAGTTATTTTACCTGTTGTATTTTTTGTTTTTCTGTACTCTTTTGGGTGCATTAAAATAATAAATTTTGTATTTGTATCAAAACTATTTATGTATTGACATAAACATGAGGTTTTTGGTCTATTACATTTGTAACAAAACTCTCTTTGCGTAAGTATATTTTCCAATAATTTTCCTTTGATGACATTATAGTAAAAAAAACTAGAAAGGATAATTATATAAAAGTATATAATATCAATAACCATTATCAATATACTTTAAGTTTTGATATGCTAAAGTTTTATAACTAAACACAAAAAGGGTTAAGCATGAGTACAAATATTTTTGTAGATGATAAATCAATAGATAAAAGTCACTCTTTTAAAAAGCTAATATTTAGCGGGTTAGATATTAATTATCAAGATTCGCAAGGCTGGTGTATGCTTTTTGAAGCTATTGTTTATAATGAAAATATTGAAGCAGTATTATCTTTAAATCCTAATATTAATTTAAGAGATAAAAAAGATAGAAATGCACTTTATTGGGCTATAAAATATAAGAATTTTAAAGCTGTTAAACTATTGATTTCAAAAGGAATTGATATGTATGTAACGCCTACACTTTATGCAGTACATTTTGCAGTTTATAATGATGATGTAAAAATGCTAAAATGCTTAAAAAATTGTGATGTTGATATTAATTATTTAGATGAGATTAATGCAACTGCATTAATATATGCAGTTTTATATAATAAAGTACATTGTGTTGACTATTTAATAAATAATAATGCTAACATTAATCAAGTTGATATTTTAGGAAATAGTGCATATACTTTAGCCTATGAGTTACAAATGAATAACTTGATAAAAAAGTTTGATAAACTAATCAAATAACAAAAAAACTCTATCTAAATACTTTTTTTATGGTTATAATAAAATAAAAGGAGTATTTATGCAAACCTTTACAAAACAAACTTATATAAATACAAGTTTAGAAGAGTTATTTAAGTTTCATTTAGATTCAAATAATCTTATAAAAATCACTCCTAAAAATATTAAAGCAGAACTTTTAACAAAGGATGTAAGTCCAAAAGAGGGTGCAATTTTAAAAATAAAAACTATTAAAAACTTCATTCCTTTTACTTGGGTAGTAAAAATAGAAAAGATGGATTATCCTAATATGTTTATGGATGTTGCTATAAAATCACCTTTTAAGTTTTGGGAACATTCTCATATATTTGAGCAAGAAGATGATAAGGTTTTGCTAAAAGATGTGGTAAGATATGAGTTGCCTTTTGGTTTTTTAGGTTCTTTATTAGATGGTTTTGTAAAAAAAGATTTGGAGCAAATGTTTGAATTTAGGCATGAAGTGACTAAAAAAATTTTAGAAGGTAAAATATGAGGTTATTAATAAGTACTATTTTATTAGTAAGTTCACTAATAGGAGCTAATATGAAAACTATATATGATATTGAAGTTGAGACGATAGATGGGGAAAAGATTAGTTTAAATGAGTATAAAAACAAAGTTTTACTAATAGTAAATGTAGCTAGTAAATGTGGATTTACTTCACAATATGAAGGTTTAGAAAAGTTATATGATAAGTATAAAGATAAAGATTTTGTTGTTTTAGGTTTTCCTTGTAATCAATTTATGAATCAAGAACCAGCTACAAATGAAGAGATAAAAGAGTTTTGTAGTTTAACTTATGATGTTAGTTTTCCAATGTTTTCAAAAATTGATGTTAATGGAGATGAAGCTCATCCTTTATACAAATTTTTAAAAAGTAAAGCTTCAGGTTTTTTAGGAACAGAAGCTATAAAATGGAACTTTACAAAATTTTTAATTGATAAAAATGGAAATATAATAAATAGATATTCTCCTTCTACGACACCTAAAAGTTTAGAAGATGATATAGAAAAATTACTTTAGGAGAAATTTATGGACTTAAGTTCTATGAGAGAAGAGTACGTAAATAATGGCTTAAGAAGAAAGGATTTAGATCAAAATCCTATAAAACAGTTTGAAAAATGGTTTGAACAAGCAATGAGTGCAGATTTAATAGAACCAAATGCAATGACTTTAGCAACAGTAGGTAAAGATATGATGCCCTCAATAAGAACTGTATTATTAAAGTTTTTTGATGAAACTGGTTTTGTTTTCTTTTCAAATTATGAAAGTGTAAAGTCAAAACAGATGGAAGAAAACTCAAAAGTTGCACTTCATTTTGCATGGCTTGGTTTAGAAAGACAAATAAAAGTTGAGGGTAGGGCTGAAAAAATATCTTCATCAAAATCATTGAAATATTTTTTATCAAGACCAAAAGGAAGCCAAATAGGTGCTTGGGTTTCACAACAAAGTCAAGTTGTTAGTTCAAGATCAGTTTTAGAAGCAAAATTCAATGAAATAAAAAGTAAATTTGTAAAAGGTGAAATTCCCTTTCCTTCTTTTTGGGGAGGTTATATAGTAAAGCCTGAAAAAATTGAATTTTGGCAAGGTGCAAAACATAGATTGCATGATAGATTTCAATATACTTTACAAGATAATAACACTTGGCAAATTGATAGACTAGCCCCTTAGGGCTAGTTTTTTAATAACTCAAATTTTTATAGTCATTATTTAATAAATCTTTTGAAACATCCATTGGTTTAGCAACAGTTATATTTGACATTAAATCAGTTTTTTGAAGATTTTTATTTGGTAAGTATAAAGGACAAACTTTAACACTTGCACCTTTATTTATTATTGCTTTTAGCATCATTTTTGGAGATTTATCCATTGGCTTTAAAACTTCACTTTTACTATTTTTAAGTGCTAAATCACCAGCTTTTGAACAAAGTACCATATTTACTTTTTTATTTTGTTTTAAAGTCATCATTGATAGAACCATTGACATCATTTGTGTTTGAGCATCATCTGATGTAACTAAAACATTTAATCCTTTTGCACTATTTGCAAATGCAGAAGTACTTAAAAACAAACCAAGAGTAGAAATTGCAAGTAGTTTTTTCATAATTATTCCTTATGTATAAGTATTAAGAATTATTATAATTAATAATATCTTATATATAAGTTAAAACTATTATTTACTTGTGTGGGCTTTTTGATTTTCTCTTTGAATTAGTTCATCGAAATTTTTGCCACCAATATTATAAGCTCTACCAAAACCAAATACAGCTTCACCATAATTTACTTCTAATTCAAATAGATTAAAATCACTCATTTTTCTTGTCATTTTGACTGTTTTTTTATCTAAATTTTCAAACTTATCTAGTATTGATTCAAATTTATCTGAATCTCTTTTTATTATTGTGCTATTTGCTTGAAAAATTACTCTTTTTCTTGCAAAAATATTTTCACAATTATTTTCATCTTCTATAAAAAATATTGATACTTTAGGATTTGATTTTAAGTTTCTTGCATGTTTTGCCATATCACTTAAATAGACATAATATCGATTATTATATTTAATAAATGGTGCATAACTATTAAATGGAAAGTCATTTTCATCAATGCTTGCAAGTATTATGGATTTGAAACTGTTAATAAATTCATTTAGCATATTTTTCTAACCTTTTTATATAAAAAAGAAAGAGTTTTAATTTTACTCTTTTCCTCTTTCTTTTCTTTTTGCTTTCATTTTATTTAATGCAAGTCTTCTCATATCTGCTGTTGTATCAAGCTCATCCATTATTTCAAGACCTAATAGTGTTTCAATACAATCTTCTAAAGTCACAAGTCCTTCTGTTTGGTCATAGTTATCTAAAACAATAAACATATGTTCCTTTTTTTGTATAAATTTGCTTAATGCTTTTCCTACTGGAATATTTTCATTTAGAGCAAAAACTGGTGTCATAATTCTTTCAATAGGAACATTTTTATCTTTAATTGCTTGTTTAAAAAGTTTTTTTGTTAATACAACACCAACAATATTATCAATTGATTCATCATAAACAGGAACTCTTGAAAACTTATAAGTTCTTTTATCTTCTAATATGTCTTTAATAAAAGAATCTTTTTGAACCGCATACATAACTGATCTTGGAGTTAAAATATCTTTTACTTTTACTGCATTTAAAGTTAATGTATTCTCAATGATATCTGACTCTAAATCCCCAATTACTCCCTCTTCTTCACTTAAAAGTGTAGAGTGAATTAACTCTTCTCTTGAAAAAGAATCATTATTTGAAGAGTTTTTAGATATCTTTTTTGTTACAAATTGTGTTATTATTATTATAGGATAAGTAATAAATACAAAAACGTTGATTATTCTTGCTGCTACTGCTGCTAGTTCTTTCCAATAAACTGCACCAATTGTTTTAGGAATAATTTCTGCAAAAAACAGAATCATAAAAGTCAAAATTATAGAAATAATCATTACTAAAGTTTTATCACCACTAAATACATTTTGTGCTTGAACACCAATAGCTGTTGCACCTAATGTATTTGCAATTGTGTTAATAATTAAAATTGATGCAATAGTTATATCTATTTCTGATTTTAATTTTTTTAGTAATTTTCCAGCAGTAGGATTTTTATTTTCTATTACTGAAACATATGAAACTGTTGTTGATAGAATTACTGATTCTAAAACTGAACATAAAAACGATGTGCCTATTACAATAAAAAATAGAAGTATTAATATTTCCATTTTATATCACCTGTAATAATCTTGCACCTCTGGGAACTGTCTTCCAATTAATTTCTCCTTAAATTAAATAGTAATAAATCATACTATTTTGAAAAAAATACAACGTATCATAGCAAAATTTAACTTTATTTAAAAAATATTTGACAAAAGTTTATTTTTTTATATATAATAAGTAATACATTCAAAGTGATAACTTTAAAAAGGAGGTTGCTATGGAGTATGGACTAATTCCTAAACTTGAATCTTACAGTAATGACCAATCACTTCAAATACAAAAGGTACAACCTTCAAACTCTATTTCTCAAGTAATTGAGGGGAAAGAGTCTTCAAAAGTAAAAGAAGAGTTTTTAAAACTTGATGAAACTAAACAAACAAATAAAACATCTGATTCTAAAATTTCAGATCTTATTGAGTATAACTTAACAAATTTAAACTTTGGTTATAACCGTAACTCAAAAGATTTTTATGTAAAAGTACAAAGAGGTGATTCAGAAAGTCAATACCCAACAGATGAGATGATGAGATTAAAAGCATTTTTATTGAAAAACCAGCAGCAAGAAGCTGCTAATTTTTCTTAGGCATTACTAGTTTTATTTATTTCATTTTGTGTATATTCATCTACTATAACTGCACAAGCTGCATCACCTGTAATATTTAATGCTGTTCTTGTCATATCAAATATTCTATCAAGTGCAAAAAGTAAAGGTAATCCTTCAATTGGTATTCCAGCTGCAATAAGCACTGCAACAACTAAAAATGAAGGTCCAGGAACTCCTGCTTGTCCAATTGCTCCAATAGTTGCAGTAAGTATAATTGCTGCATATTCTGTAAATCCTAAATCTACATTAAATATTTGTGCAAAAAATATTGCTACAAGACCATAATAAATTGCATTACCACTCATATTAATAGTAGCACCCAATGGTAAAACAAATGATGATGTACTTTTAGAAATTTTTAATTCTTCTTCACAAACTTCCATTGTAACAGGAAGTGTTCCCATTGATGAGGCTGTAGATAAGGCAACTGTTTGAGGTTTTTTCATTGCACTTATAAATTTTCTAACACTCATTGTTGAAAATAGTTTAATTAATAAAGGAAAGAAAATAAAACCAAAAATTAAAATTGCCGCAAAATAAACTAGAACTAAATTTGTAATTAGTTGCAATACGTCAAATCCAAATGTACCTATAGCATCTGCCATAAGACCAAATACACCAATAGGTGCAAATTTCATTACTACATGAATCATCCAAATAAAAGCTTCTACAAGTGCATTAATCCCACCAAGTAATGACTCTGATTTCTTTTTTTCTAGTTTTGAAATAGCAATTCCTAAAAATAGACAGAAAAATAGTATTTGTAAAATATTTGCATTGTTTAGTGATACAAAAATATTTGTAGGAATAATACCTGTAATAGTTTCAAAAAAACCTGGAAGTTCACCTTTTGATGCATATTCATTTGAGAACATTCCCTCAACACTACTTAAATCAACTCCAATTCCAGGTGTAAAGTATTCTCCCATTGTTAAAGCTAACGCAACTGCAAATCCTGAAGTAATTAAGAAAAATGCAAAAGTTAATGCTCCTATTTTCCCAGCTGATTTAGTTCCACCAATACTTGCAGCTCCACTTATAATAGAAATAGCAATCAATGGAATAACTAACATTTTAATTAAGTGAATAAAAATTGTTCCAAGAGGTGCAAATACTACTGCATCGTGTTTCATAATAACACCTACAATAGTCCCTAAAACCATTGCAATTATAATTTGAATACCTATATTAGAAAAGATACTCTTTTTGGTTTGTGACATAATAATGTTTCCTTTATTTCAATAAATTATAGAGAATTATATATTTATTGCTTTTAGTATAAACTTATATGGTGCAATATTCTTAAGTTAATTTTGTAATTTAAGTTAATATAAAGCTATTCTGTCAATTCTTCTTTTTTTTCTTCAAGAATTTTACAAGCATAAAAGAATCGATTTTTATTATTTATTTTTGCATTAGTTAATAAAGGTTTATATTTTAAATATACTGGCCATACTTTTTTAAAGCTATCAGGTCTTTTTTTGATATGGTATAAGGCAAGTGCTGTTGCTCCATTAATCAAACCTTGTATGGCTTTTGCTTCAAGTTTTAAACCTTGTTTTTTAAAAGTTTTCCAGTCATCTTCAAGTATTTCATGAGCCTCTACAAATTTGTGTTCTTGTAAAGCCTCTATAAAATTATCAATTGGTTTTTTGCTGTTCATTTAGTTCTTTTTCTAAATAATAACCTGTATAAGATTTTGTTTTTTTATGAGTTTTTGCTAACTCTTCAGGTGTTCCTTGAGCTACTATTTTGCCACCTTTACTTCCACCTTCTGGACCAATATCAATAACCCAATCAGAGTTTTTAATAATATCAAGATTATGCTCAATCACTAAAACTGAATTCCCAACTTCTACAAGATGATGTAAAACTTTTGTTAGTCTATCTACATCTGCAAAGTGTAATCCAGTTGTTGGTTCATCTAAAATATATAAAGTATTTCCTGTATCTTTTTTGCTTAATTCTTTACTTAATTTTATTCTTTGTGCTTCCCCACCACTTAATGTAACTGCATTTTGTCCAAGAGTAATATAACCAAGTCCCACATCACTTAAAGTTTTTAATTTTGCATGAATCTTTGGAACTTTTGCAAAGAACTCTAAAGCTTCATCTACACTCATACTTAATACATCAGCAATACTTTTTGATTTATATAATATTTCTAAAGTTTGTCTATTGTATCTTTGTCCATGACATTCATCACATTTAACCATAATATCAGGCAAGAAGTGCATTTCAATTTTTATTTCACCTTCACCTTGGCATTTTTCACATCTTCCACCTTTTACATTAAATGAAAATCTTCCTATTTTATAGCCTCTTAAACTAGCCTCTTTAGTTTTAGAAAATAGTGTTCTAATCTCATCCATTAAACCTGTATAAGTTGCAGGGTTACTTCTTGGAGTTCTACCAATTGGACTTTGATCAAGATAAATTACTTTATCTAAATTTTCCAAGCCATTTATTTCAACTCCATCAACTTTTTTAACTTTTTTTGCATGATTTAAAAGTTCTTTTGCAACAGGTAGAAGTGTTTGTAGTATTAAAGATGATTTTCCACTCCCACTAACACCTGTTATTGATACTAAATTTTTCAATGGCAATTGAACATCAAGATTCTTAATATTATTAATATTTACATTTTTAATTTCAATAAATTTTTCTTGTGGTCTATTGTGCACATAAGCAATCTGTTTTTTACCTGAAACAAATTTTGATGTTAAAGTATTAGCTTTAAGCATTTGTTTTAAAGTACCTGCAAAAACTATTTCACCACCATATTTACCAGCATTTGGACCAATGTCAACAATAAAATCTGCTTCTTTAATTGTCTCTTTATCATGTTCTACAACTATTACAGTATTGCCTTTTTCTTGTAAAGCTTTTAATGTTTTGATAAGTTTATTTGTATCTCTTTCATGAAGACCAATTGATGGTTCATCAAGTACATACATAACACCTGTAAGTCCAGAACCTATTTGACTTGCAACTCTAATTCTTTGAGCTTCACCTCCTGAGATTGTTCTTGCATCTCTTCCTAAAGTAATATAACCAAGACCCACATCATTTAAAAAGAAAACTCTCTCTTTTATCTCTTTTAATATTGGAGCTGAAATCATTCTATTTTGTTCATTAAAGTATTCAAAGTTTTTATCATCTTGAAAAAATGTGTGTGCATCTTCAATAGGTAAATTTATAATATCAGAGATTGTTTTATTTGCAACATATACACTTTGTGAAGATGGTTTTAATCTATTACCATTGCATGAATCACAAGTTTTTTCAGTCATATAATCTGCCATGTCTTTTTCATCTTTTACCATATTATATGCAATAGTTACAATACCTTCCCATTTTCTTTTTAGCTTGTGTCTTTTCCATGTAAAAACAGCTTCATCAACACCACCATGTAAAATAGCTTTTTGTTCATGGTCTTTTAGTTCACTAAAAGTTTTATTCATATCAATATTAGCAGCTTCACAAAATGCTGTTAGCATTTTAAAATAGTAACCTTTGTTAAAGCCATATATGATTTTAATAGCTCCATCTTTTAAAGTTAAATCTTCATCTATGATTTTTTTCATATCAAGTGAATATCTAATACCTAATCCATCACAAGAAGAACATGCACCTTTTGGTGAGTTAAAAGAAAAACTTAACGGCTCTAATGGTTCAAAAGATATTTTACAGTCAAAACAAGCCATATGCTCAGAATAGTGAACATGTTTTTCACAATCTAAATCTTTATGATTTAATATCTCAATTTCAAGTTCTCCAAAACTCTCTTTTAAAGCTTTTTCAACATCTTGAGCAATTCTATCTCGATTTTCTTCTTTTATAACAACTCTATCTATTACTATTTTAATAGTGTGCATTTTGTTTTTTTCAAGCTCTATTTCTTCATCTAGCCTTACCATCACACCATCAATCATAGCTCTTACATAACCTTTATTTCTAAGTGATTCTAAAAGATCTGCAAAAGTTCCTTTTTTTCTGTTGATTAATGGTGCAAGAATTATGATTTTTGCACTATTTGGTAAAGATAAAACTTGCTCAATAACATCAGAAGAGCTCATTTGAGAAATTGGTTGTCCACATTTATGGCAATGTTGTTTTCCAACCCTTGCGTATAAAAGTCTAAAATAATCGTAAACTTCTGTAATCGTTCCTACTGTAGAACGAGGATTTTTTGATGTAGTTTTTTGATCAATGGCAATTGCAGGAGTTAAACCCTCAATTCTTTCAACATCAGGTTTTCCAACTTTATCTAAAAATTGTCTTGCATATGCAGACAAAGATTCTATATATCTTCTTTGACCCTCAGCATAAAGAGTATCAAAGGCTAATGTGGACTTTCCTGAACCAGAAAGTCCAGTAAAAACTATAAGCTTATTTTTGGGAATTTCCAAATTTATATTTTTTAAGTTGTTTTCTTTTGCGTTGTAAATTTTAATTGAATCTTTCATAAATAATAATCCGTTTTTTAATAGGTTTGTAAAAAATAAAGCCTTTATTATACCAAAGAAAGATGAAACTAAATATATAAAAAATGTAAGTTTATAAATTTGTACATTTTATAAGTATTTTTATAATTTAATATAGAAAATAAACTAAGGAGTAACATGAAATTAATAATAAAAATTATATCTTTATTTATAGTATCATTTTTAATAGTATCAATTATTTCATTTGTAATAGAGCCAAGAGCAATTAAAAAAATATACTCTTGGCAAGAAATTTTTAAATAAATTTTATTTAAAAAATAGTTTTCTTGGATAATCACAAAGTGATTCATATCCAGTATCTGTAATTAAAATACTTTCAGTTATCTCTATTCCCCAATCATCTTGCCAAATACCTGGCATAAAGTGAAAAGTCATTCCTGCTTTAAGTATTGTATTATCAGAAGCTCTAATACTAAATGTTCTCTCACCCCAATCAGGAGGATAACTAACACCTATTGGATATCCACATCTAGCGCCATGTCTATCTATGCCATATTTAAGCATTACATTATCAAGTGCTTTTGCAATGTCACTTGCTTTATTACCTGGTTTTGCTTGTTCAAGTCCTGTATCAATTGCTTCAAGTAATGCCTTTTCAGCATTTAAAAACCTTTCAGATGGTTTTCCCATATAAACTGTTCTTGACATTGGGCAATGATATCTTTTATAACACCCTGAAACTTCAAAAAATGTTCCCTCATTTGATTTAAAGGGTTTATTATCCCAAGTGATATGAGAAGCTGAAGCTTCTTTTCCTGAGGGAAGTAAAGGAACAATTGAAGGGTAATCACCACTATATCCATCAACCCCTTCAATTGCTGTTTCATATATTTGTGCAACAACAAAACTTTTTGGTATTCCAACCCTTGCCACATCTAGTATTCTTTGATGAATTTTAGATGTAATTCTTCCTGCAATTTTCATATACTCAATCTCTTTTTCAGATTTTATACATCTAGCCCAGTTTACAAGGTTTTGGCTATCTACAAATCTTGCTTTCCAAAGATTTGATACTAAACTTAAATGGGCTTGTGCAGAATAGTAATAATTATCCATCTCTGTTGCAATTGTTGCATCATGCCAACCTCTAGCAAAGAAGATATTCTTTGCTAGCCATTCCATTGGATGTTTATGGAGATTTTGAACATACTCTTCAGGATAAGCAACTAATTTATCATCTTTCATATAACATCTAAGAAGTGCTGCGCTTCTATCCATAGCTCTTCCAAACCAAATAGGTTCTTCTTCATCTAAAGATACAATTACCCCTTGATGCACATAAAATGACCAACCATCATATCCTGTTAACCAATTCATATTTCCAGGATCAGTTGCAAGAAGTACATCAATGCCTTTTCTTCGCATTTCTCTTTGTACTTTTTTTACTCTTTTTACATATTCTGCTTTAGGAAAAGCTAATTTCATTTTTGCTCCTTAATAAGAAGTAAACTACCCTTTAGCTGGACCTACCCAAACTTGTTGTGTGTTTACAAACATTTTTATACCATGTGGTCCCAACTCTTTACCAATTCCTGATTTTTTAACTCCTCCACTTGGAAGTCTTGGATCAGATTTTACAATGCCATTTATAGAAACTTGTCCTGTAACAATTTTTTTTGCTAACTCTTTTCCTTTTTGAGTGTCACCTGTCCAAATTGAACCACCAAGACCATATTCAGTATTATTTGCTACTTTTATAGCTTCTTTTTCATCTTTTGCTTTAATAATTGCTGCAATAGGTCCAAATGTTTCTTGGCAAGATACTACCATTCCAGGTTCAACATCTGCAAGAATTGTAAGGGGAAAGAAAAAACCTTTTCCTTCATATCTTTGTCCCCCAAGTATCAATCTTGCACCTGCTGCAACTGACTTATCTACTTGTTCATGCATTTGGTCTACTAACTCTTTTCTTGCAATTGGACCTATTGTCGTTGTTTCATCTTTTGGATCACCTAGTTTCAATTTTTCAAATCTTTGTTTAAGTAATTCAATAAATTTTTCATATATTGGTTCTTCTACAATAATTCTTTTAGCTGCTATACAAGATTGTCCTGCATTTATATATCTTGAAAGAGTAATAATATCAGCAGCTTTTTCTAAATCTTGTGTATCTTTTAAAATAATAGCAGGATCACTTCCTCCTAATTCTAAAACAACAGGTTTAATCTCACTACCAGCAATTGCACCCACAGAAGTACCTGCTTTTGATGAACCAGTTAAAGAAATACCTTTTACAATAGGATTTCTAATTATTGTTTCTAAACTAGAGTGTCCTACAACTAAATTTTGAACTACATTTTTAGGAAAACCGGCTTTTTGAAAAGCTTCAATTATTCTTATTGCACATAAAGGAGTATGCGAATCATGTTTCATAATACAAGTATTTCCAGACATAAGAGCTGGTGCTAAATATCTAAAAGCTAACCAAAATGGTGCATTCCAAGGTAAAATACCTAAAGTTACACCTAAAGGTAAATATTGAACATAACTTTCAGTAGCATCAGATTCTAAATATTCAGTTTTTAAATAATCTTCTCCAAATTCTGCATAGTGTTCTGCTGCTAGAGCAGCTTTATTTACTTCTCCTCTTGCTTCATTTATTGGCTTTCCCATCTCTTCTGTCATAGGTAAGGCATAATAATCAAGATTATCTTTCATCTGTTTTGCAACAGCATTTAAAAGCTTTGCTCTTTGCTCATAGGTTGTATCTTGCCACTCATTACAAAATGCTTCTTGAGCATTTTGTAAAATTTCTCTAGTTTCTTGCGTATCATGCATTTTAACTTCATATACATCTTCTTGTGTATATGGATTTATTGATTTAAAGTGTGTTGTACTATATCCCATAATATTTCCCCTTATGATAAAATTGCTTCAACAGAAGCAGTGAATCTTTCTAAACCTTTATTTAATTCTTCATCTGTAATAGTTAAAGGAGGAATAAACTTAATAATTTCACCTGTAGAGCAAGCTCCTATAATCAGACCATTTTCATATGTTTTTGCTGTAATTTCTTTTACTGTTGCTGCACTATCAAACTCAATTGCTAACATCAAACCTTTTTGTCTTACATCAACTACTTTTTCATATTTTGAATTTAGTTTATCTAAAACTTTTCTTACTATATCACCTTTTCTTTTTGTTTCTTCATTGAATTGTTCATTTTTAAAATATTCAAGTCCAATTTTCCCTGCAACAAAAGAGAAACCTTGTCCTCTAAAAGTTCCTGTGTGTTGACCTGGACTCCATGCTTTATCAACTTCTGGTTTATTTACTAACATTCCAATTGGAGTACCAAAACCTCCTAATCCTTTTGCTAAAATTATAATATCAGGATCAACATCTAAATCATCAAAACTAAAGTAACTTCCACATCTTCCACAACCGCATTGAATACTATCTAAAATAAAAAGTGCACCTGTATCTTTTGCAAGTTGTTGAACTCCTTGAAGCCACTGTTTAGTGGCAATTCTAACACCACCTTCTGCTTGAACAGGTTCAACTATAAATGCAGCAGGAGGAAGCATACCAGAAGCTAAATCAAACATTTTTTGTCTTAGGTTTTCTAAAGCATCCATATCATTAAATGTATCTCTAATCACATGGTTTAAAGGAACTCCTGAACTACTTCTAAAAGCATTATTTGCAGTGCAAGCTAATGCTGCTAAAGTCATACCATGAAAACCTCTATTAAAAGCAACTACTTCTGTTCTTCCTGTAATTTTTCTAGCTAGCTTTAATGCTGCTTCTACAGCATTTGTTCCAGTAGGTCCTGTAAATTGAAGCTTTCTATCTTCCCATCCTCTTGGTTTTAAAACTGTATCTACAAATGTTTTAATAAAATCTCTTTTTACATCAGTAAACATATCTAATGAATGAGCAACGCCATCTCTTTGTATAAACTCTATTAATGCTTCTTTCATTTTTGGGTTATTGTGTCCAAAGTTTAAAACTCCAGCACCACCAAAAAAATCTATAAACTCTTTATTGTCTTCATCAATCATTGTTGCATTTGTTGAAGCTTTAAATACAGTAGGTACTGCTCTACAATATGCTCTAATTTCAGATTCATATGTTTCAAAAATTGTTTTATCATTAGCTAACATTTTAAACTCCTTATTTATATAAATTCACATTCTAAGTTTGCAAGTTTTGTAAATACTTTACAAACAGGTTCAATAAGCTCATCATTAAAATCATAATATGCATTATGACAAGGCTTAGTATGTTTTTCTTGACCATCATTACTTCCAATTAATGCAAATGCACCTGGTATTTCTTGTAAATAATAACTAAAATCTTCAGATGCCATAATTGGTGTAGCAATATCACTTTTATAATCTTTTCCTAATACTTCTTCTAATTTATTTCTCATATTTGAAGCTGCATTTTCATGATTTATTGTAGGAGAATATCTATTTCTAAACTCTACAACTGCTTCTGTATTATAAGCTTTTGCTGTATTTTCAGCAATTTCTTTAATTGATTGTGCTACTTCATCTCTTGTTTTTAAATCTGGTATTCTAATACTTCCCTCAATCTTTGCAATAGATGGAATTGTTGTAAGACCACTTCTTGCATCAATTGAAGTAACTGAAACTACACCTGCTTTTTGAGGAGCTATTCTTCTACTTACTATTTGTTGTAATGCCATAGTAATAGCACTAGCAGCAAGTACAGGATCTTTTGAAATTTCAGGTTGAGAAGAGTGACCTCCTTGACCATTTATATCAATATGAAAAGTTCCATTACCTGCCATTACTACTCCATCTGGGCACACTGCTTGACCAAATTTTATTGCTGGCCAATTATGCCATCCATAGATGAACTCAACATCTTTTAATGCCTCTTCTTCAAGCATTTTTTTTGCTCCATGTCCACCTTCTTCAGCAGGCTGAAAAACCAAAGAAACAGGACCTGGAAGCTGTTCTTCATGTTGCTTTAACCAAATTGCAGTTGCTAAAAGTGTTGCTGTATGACCATCATGGCCACATGCATGCATGCAATTTGGTTTTTGTGATTTATATGGAACTGTTGTTTGTTCATCTATTTGTAAAGCATCGATATCGCCTCTTAGTGCAATATGAGTACCTTTTGCATTTGGTGCAAGGGTAACAACAGTTCCTGTATTGGCAAACTCTTTGTAGGGGGTATAATGGGCTTTTAGTGCTGCTCTGATAGCTTTTGCAGTATCTACTTCTTCCCAAGTTAGCTCAGGATTTTTATGTAACTCTTTTCTAAATTCTTTTGCAAACTCTATTATTTCTATCCATTTAAGTTTCATAATTTATCCTTACATTAATAGCTAGAATGAAAAATTGTATCATATTAAATAGGAATTTACAACAATTTTACTATTAAGAGTAATTATTATTTTTATTTTGATAACTTTTATTGAATTTAAAATTAGAAAAATAGAGTTATTTGTTCATTATCGAAGCGTTTAGTAGTATATAATCAAACAAGTGAGAAAAAAAGTTACTTTTCTCTCAAGTTTTTATATTGTTTTGTAAATCATCATAAATAACACACTTATGTATAAAAGTAAAATATATTTTTTATATGAATTTGAATGTATAAAAGTTTTTATTTTTATTCCAAAATAAACACCTAAAAGTGATGCAATACCAACTATTGCACCCTCTGTTAGTAATATTTGTTCATGAATCCAAAGGGAAGTAAATCCAGCAATTGAGGAAAATACCACAAAAAATAGTCCTAATGCAGTTGCTCTTTTTAGGCTATAGTGCATAAATCCTACTAAAATTGGAGTTAATATAACAGAGCCACCAACTCCAATACTCATTGCTATTAAACCTATAAAAAAACCAATTACAATAAGAATAAGCTTATTTTGTGTCCTTTCTTCTTTTATAGGTTCAGCAGGAGAGAAAAAGATTTTCATAATTGAAAAAATAACAATACATATAAATAGATATTGTAAAAATTCATTTGAAAATTTTGAAACTATATATCCACTAAAAAAGCCACCAAGCATCCCTCCAATGCCTATAAATAGACCATCTTTTAGAACCTTAGCATTTTTTTTAATATTTAAGAAACTTCCAAAAATTGAGCTAAATACCATTTGCGTAATTGATATTGCAATTGCAGCTTTCATTTCAAAACCTGAAACGATTAATAAAGGAACAAGAATCATACCCCCACCAACACCAAAAAAACCAGAAACAAATCCAGTTAGTGTTCCTAATGCTAATAACTCTACCATTTTATTGTTTTATTGAGTTCATTGCTTGAATAAATCTTTCGTAAATATCTTCAAGATCTTTATCTTCACTGCTTAAATCAATACCTTCGTATTTTTTTACTGCATTTTCAAGTACTGCAACTCTTTTTAGTAAATAATCAAACATTTCTTTATTGATATCTGGTAAGTCATTGTGAGATAATTTGCATTTTTTATCATCTCTTTTGATAATTTTTGCAGGAACTCCAACTGCTGTAGAGTTTTTTGGTACATCGCATATAACAACTGAGTTTGCTCCAATTCTTGAGTTTTTGCCTATTGTTATATTTCCTAAAACTTTAGCTCCACTACCAATTACAGAGTTAGATTTAATAGTTGGATGTCTTTTACCTTTATTTAATGATACTCCACCAAGAGTCACTCCTTGATAAATAAGTACATCATTTTCAACAATAGTAGTTTCACCTATTACAACACCTATTGCATGGTCTATAAATACTCTTCTTCCTATTTGACATCCAGGGTGAATATCTGTTTTTGTTAAAAAAGTAGATATTCCACTAATCACCCTTGAAAGTCTTTTAAAACCTTTTTTGTGTAATGCATTTGCAACTCTATAATTTATTATTGCCCAAACTCCTGGATAATTAAAAAAAAGTTCTATGCTTGATTGAAGCGCAGGATCATTTTGTTTTGGGACAGAGAAATCCTCTTTGATTAATTTCCAAAGGGATAACTCTTCTTCATTTTGTTTCGTCATATTAACTCCAAGTTGTCTTTAAATATGAATTATCATATAAATATTTTTCTAATATATTATAAATATCTTTATCTAGTTTTTCATTTAATATAGCTTTAATTTCATCTGTATCATAATCAATATCTTCTAATATATCAATAATTTTTTGTGATTCTATAATATGCTCTAATTCAACTTCATCATTTTCATTAAAAAGTACATTTACCTCTGTTGGGTGAGAAAATAAGTTATGTTTCATTCCCAATACATCTTGATATGCACCAACTTGGAAAAACCCTATA
Organism: Malaciobacter sp.; assembly: GCF_055140965.1. The sequence goes on along the minus strand of NZ_JBSRRO010000022.1, from coordinate 14,966 downwards.
AAATACTCTTCTTCATCCAAATTAACATCATGTAAATATAAAGGTTTATTAGGATCAAATTCAATTTCACCATCACTATCACAAGTAATATCCCATATGGAAGCACTTCTAGTTGGTTTTTTGTCTAAATGTGTAATTGGCATTATTGGAAACTCTTGTTTTATTCCCCAAAAATCAGGTAATGATTGAAAAATTGAGAAATTCAATAAATATTTCTCTTGAATTTTATTGTCAATTCTTTTTAGCTCTTCATAATCATCAACTTCTAAAAATGAAATAGCTTTTTTTATTATTAGGTTTGCTAAAATTTCAGCATTTGATCTATCTTCTAAATCAATATAACCTAAATCAAATAGTTTTAAAAGTGAATCTAGATGATCAATACTATCATGCATATACTCTAGTGCATTTTTCTTTTTCATATCTTTATATAGTTCATTAAGCTCTTCAATTAAAGGAGGATTTTTCTTCTTTAATCTTAAATGAGCTGCTTCATATTCAGCTGAAAAGAGTTCTAATACAGGAGCTATTAAAACAGCACTAGATGCAGATATAAATCTTCCAGATTCTGTAAAAATATTTGGTTCTTCTACGCCTTTTTGTTTAGCAATATTTTTAAGAGTAAAGATTACATCACTTGCAAATTCATGTAAAGAGTAGTTAATTGTTCTATTAAATTGAGAGTATTCAACAGCAAGTCCTCCTCCAATATTAATAGCACTTAAATTAGTAGCTCCTAGATTTTTTAGTTCTGCATAAATGTGACCTGACTCTTTTAATGCATTTTTTAAAGGTTTGATACTATTCATAGATGATCCAATATGAAAATGAATCATTGTTAAATATTCGCAAAGGTCATTTTTTTCTAATTGATCATAAGCTTCAAGAATCTCAGTTGAGCTTAAGCCAAATTTAGAATCAATTCCACCTGATTTTGCCCATGCGCCACTTCCACTGTTAAACAGTCTTACTCTAACTCCTATATTAGGTGGTTGAAGTTTTGTTTCCTTTGCAACATCAATTATTGTTTCAAGTTCATTTAAACCTTCAATAATTAAAGTTATATTATGACCCATTTTTTTAGCAATAAAACCTAAATGAATCATCTCTTTATCTTTAAATCCATTTACTGTAATTGGTGCATTTTTATTGTAAGTCATTGCAATAAAAAGTTCAGCTTTACTTCCTGCTTCTAAACCATACTTGTGTTTTTCTCCAGCTTTAATTAAAGGCTTTACAAAAGTAGGGTATTGATTTACTTTTAAAGGAAACACAGCATTAAATGAGCCTTTATAAGAGTACTCTTTAATGGCTTTTGTATATGTATCATAAAGCCTATCTATTTGTTTTTCAATTAAGTGTGGAAACCTAAAAAGTAAAGGACCTTTATAGTCTTTTTTTCTTATGCTATTTACTAACGAAATTAGTGAGGGTTTATTTTTATAGTTAAGTTTTAATTCTCCCTCTTCAATAATAAAATTATTATTACTCCAAATATCAATTCCAAAATTATTCAATATTAAAAATCCTCAAGTTTTATTTTTGTTTCTTCTTTAGTATCTATATTTTTCATATAAATAGTATTATCTTTCAATTCATCTTCTCCAACTAACACAACAATATTGGCATTTACTTTTTCTGCTAATTTGAAATGTTTTCCAAAGCCTCTTGGGGTATACTCCATAAAGGTTTGATTGGTTTTTCTTTTTATATTACTTAACTTTGTGATTTGATTTAAAGCCTCTTCATGCAAAGCACCAATATAATATATATCTTCTTTTGATTCTTTTACTTTAACTAATTCAAGTAATCTTTCAATACCAATAGCAAATCCAATTCCAGGAGTTTCCCTTCCTCCTAAAAACTCAACTAATCTATCATATCTTCCACCACCTGCTATTGCACTTTGTGCACCTATTTCATCACTTACAAATTCAAATGCAGTTTTAGAGTAGTAGTCTAATCCTCTAACAAGATTGCTATCTACTTCATAAGAGATATTATTAAAATCTAAAATCTCTTTTAATTTTTCAAAATCTATATCACAAGAACTACATAAATTATTTGTAATTTTAGGTGCATTTATAAGTAAAGATTGACACTTTTTGTTTTTGCAATCTAGAACTCTTATTGGGTTTGTTTCTATTCTTTTATTACAATCTTCACATAGTTCATTTTTAAAACTATTTAAGTGTGCAATAAGATTTTCTTTGTAAGGAGGCATGCACTCTTTACATCCCAATGAGTTTAATTGTAGTTTATAAGAGATACCAAAAAACTCTAAAATATCTTTTAACATCATGATGATATTTGCATCTTCATAAACAGAGTTAACACCAAATACTTCTGCTCCAAATTGGTGAAACTCTCTTAATCTACCTTTTTGAGGTCGTTCATATCTAAACATAGGTCCGTGATAGTACCATCTTTTAACTCCACCAGCTCTATCAAATTTGTTTTGAATAAAATTTCTTACAACTCCTGCTGTTCCCTCAGGTCTTAAACATACATCATTTTCACCCTTATCAATAAATTGATACATCTCTTTATTTACAATATCAGAGCTTTCTCCAACACTTCTTTTAAAAAGGGCTGTTTCTTCTAAAATAGGTGTCTCTATATATTCAAAACCATAATTTTTTGCTATCTTTGCAGCATTTTCGCAAAAATAAGTAAATAGTTTACTGTCATTATCTAAAATATCTTTCATGCCTCTTAGGCTTTGTATCATATTTTGTTTACTCATTTAAAAAATCCTCTATATCTTTTGAAATTTTTTCGATACTTAAACTTGCATCTATAAAAATATAATTTAAATCTAATTCTTTTATTGTCTTTTCCATTCTATTTTGAATATCTATTAAATAATCAATTCCTCTTGCTTCTATAGAATCATGCTCTTTTTGTGAAAGTCTATTTTCTAGCTCTTGCTTTGATAGTTTTAATAAAATCACATGACTTGGCAAGACATTATTTGTTGAAATAAGATTTAAATCTATCACTGTTTTTAAAGGTAAGTTTTGAGCATAAGCAATACCTGATATCATTGATCTATCAGAAATAACTATTTTATCTCTATTTTTTAACACTACTTCTTGTATATGCTCAGCTCTATCTGCTAAAAACAAGAACATTTCAGCAAGCTTAGAGTTTGCTTCTCCTGTTAAAACCATTTGTCTTAATTTTGAACCAATTGGTGTTCCTCCTGGTTCTTTTGTAAATACTGCATTATTATATTTTTTAGCAAGAATCTCTAATTGCGTAGATTTTCCTGCTGTATCAATTCCTTCAATTACTACATACATTTTAATACTTCTTTTGGTACAAGATGACAAAAGCTTCCATTAAACATAATCAATTCTCTAACAATTGTAGAGCTAACGAAAGCATTTTTTAAAGTTGGCATAAGATAAAGAGTCTCTAAGTCTTTGTTTATAGAAGAGTTTGCATATCCCATTTGTAATTCATATTCAAAGTCACTAACTGCTCTTAATCCTCTTATTATGGTATTTATTTTCATTTGTGTTGCAAGCTCCACAAGTAAAGTATCAAAACCAATTACAGTTACTTTTTCAAGATCTTTTGTTGCTTCTTTTGCAAAATTAACTCTTTGTTCATGGGAGAACATTGGATTTTTTCTTTCACTTTTTGCTACAGCTACAACTACTTCTTCAAAGATACTTGTAGCTCTTCTTACAATATCCATATGACCATTTGTTATTGGATCAAAAGTTCCACTATAAATAGCTTTTTTATATGTTCCGCCATTATTTGTTTTTTCATTATTTTGCATATTTATTCCCATCTTTTGTATAAATTATTATCAATTCCTAATAAATCAAACCATTTTCCTATTAAGAAGTATTCCATATCTTCTAAAGTTTGTTGACTTGAATAATAGCCCAAACTTGGAGGAGCAACAATTACTCCTAATTGGGATAATTTAAGCATATTTTCTAAGATGATTGTATTGTAAGGCATCTCTCTTGGTGCAATAACTATCTCTTTTTTTTGTTTAAGCATTACTGTAAAAGCTCTTGTTATTAAGCTATCTGAAATTCCAATAGAACACTTTGCAAGAGTATTCATAGAACAGGGTAAAATTATCATTTTATCTATACCAAATGAACCAGAAGCTATTGAAGCTGAAATATCACTATCATTTAAAATTGTTAAGTTTTTTTTATCTTTGAAATAATTAGAAATAGAGATATCTTCTTCAAGCTTTAAAGCAATTTTTGCACTTTTTGAAGCTACTAAAAACACCTCTACATTTTCAGGAATATTATCAACAAATTTAAGAGCTAAACTTGCTCCACTAGCACCAGTAATGGCAACAGTTAATTTCAATACAAATCCTTTAAGAATTATCTTATTAAGAAAAGATTTTATCTAACTTTTACTTTATTGCAAATCAAAAAAAAATAAATAATAAAAAACTCAAAGGAGGTGTAAAGATTTGCCAATTTATTTTTTTCAAAATGTATAACATATATTTGTATAACTATTTTAGTAAAAGCCAATAAAAAAGCTATTTTTAAAGGCTTAGTTAAGCTTTGTTTTATCAAAACTGTAATAACATTTCGTATAACAAAAAATATTATAAATATAACAAAATGTTTAATTATATATTTATAATAATACTTATTGTAAAAGGATTTAAAGTGTCTAAAATTTTTAGTTTTGTTCGAATAAATAAAAATAATGAGGTGTATACCAAACAACAAAATGATGTTCTAAATGAGTATATAAAAAAACAAAATATTAAAATTTATCAAACTATTGAAATAGAAATCAATACTCCAAGTGATGAAAAAAATATGCTAGATTTTCTAAAAAATTCTCAAAGTAAATCAACTTTATTAGTTGCAGATTTAAATGTTTTTGGAAGAACAGTTGAAACAATTTTAGAGATAGTTAAATTTTTATTAAGTAATAAAATTAGAATAATTGTAATAAAACAAAATTTAGATTTAATAGATGATAATGACATGTTAACTCAGATGATTTTAGGTGTAATTTCTATGACTTTAAAACTTGAAAAAGAGCTTATGAGTATTAGAACTAAAGAAGCACTTACTGCAAAAAAATTAGAAGGTGCTCATCTTGGAAAACCAAAAGGTACAATTCAAAAATCAAAATTTGATAATCAAAGAGAAAAAATAGAAGAGTTATTATCTGTTGGTTTATCAGTAAGAAAAATTGCAAAACTTTTAGGTTATAGTAATCATATTGGATTAAACAATTATGTCAAAAAAAGAAGTATTAGAGAAAATTTGAGAAACACTCTTGATATTGCAAGTTAATATCAAGAGTATAATTTTTATATTATAATCAAAATAAAAAAGAGAATAAAGTGTCAAACATGTACTTTATTCTCTTTTTTTATTTGTCTAAAATTTTAAAACTTATAATTTTAATATTTATTCTTATCATTTATATTCACTTCATTAAACTTATTGTAGAATATTAACTATTTATTTATATGGAGATATTTTATGAAAGTTTTATTAACAAAAGATGTAAAAAGTTTAGGTAAAGCAGGTGAAGTTAAAGAAGTAAAAGATGGATACGGAAAGAACTTCTTAATTGGTAAAGGTCTTGCTTTACATGCAACGAACGATGTAATAAGAAAATATGAAGCACAAAAGAAAAGAGAGCAAGAACAAATAGCTATAGAAATTGATGAGGCTAAGAAATTAGCAGAAACTTTAAATTCTACAAAATTAACAATCAAACATAAAGCTGGTGCAAATGGACATCTAATAGGTTCAGTTACAAATAAAGAGATAAGCGAAGCTTTAAATGAAGAGTTTAAAATTGAAATTGATAAAAAAAATATATCTTTAGATAAAAAAATAAAAGCACCTGGTATTTACGAAGTTGATTGTAAATTAGGTCATGCTGTTCATGCAACTTTAAAAGTTGACATTATAGGAGAGTAGTTAATGTTTGAAGCAACTACAATATTAGCCTACAAAGGTGAAAAAGAAGCCGTAATTGGTGGAGATGGACAGGTTACTTTTGGTAATTCTGTTTTAAAAGGTAATGCTACTAAAATTAGAACTTTATATAATGGGAAAATTTTAGCAGGTTTTGCAGGTAGTACAGCTGATGCTTTCAATCTTTTTGATATGTTTGAAGAGCATTTACAAACTACAAAAGGTGATTTGTTAAAAGCAGTAATTGCTTTTTCTAAAGCTTGGAGAAAAGATAAGGTTTTAAGAAGATTAGAAGCAATGATGATTGTTTTAAATAAAGATCATATTTTTATTTTAAGTGGAAATGGTGATGTAGTAGAGCCAGAAGATGGAAAAATTGCTTCAATTGGAAGTGGTGGAAATTTTGCAATCTCTGCTGCAAGGGCTTTAGATAAACATGCAAGTTTACCTGCACAAGATTTAGTAAAAGAATCATTGATGATTGCAGGTGAATTATGTATTTATACAAATCAAAATATTAAAATTTTAACAATAGAGGAATAGTATAGTATGGATTTAACTCCTAAACAAATAGTTAAGTATCTTGATGATTATATTATTGGACAAGATGACGCAAAAAAGACAATTGCATTAGCATTAAGAAATAGATTTAGAAGAATGCAAGTTGAACCAGTACTTCAAGAAGAGATAATGCCTAAAAATATTCTTATGATAGGAAGTACAGGTGTTGGGAAAACTGAAATTGCTAGAAGATTAGCTAAGATGATGGGATTGCCATTTGTTAAAGTTGAAGCTAGTAAATATACAGAAGTTGGATTTGTAGGTAGAGATGTTGAATCTATGATTAGAGACTTAGTTTATGAATCTATAAATTTAGTAACAAAAGAGTATGAAGAAAAAATTGTTGATAAAATTGATGGAGAAGTTAATAGAAAAATAATAGAAAAACTTGTTCCACCTTTACCAGAAACTGCAACTGAAACTGCAAAAGAGTCATTTATTAAAACATATAATAAAATGGAAGAAAAATTATTAAGTGGTGCTTTAGATGATAAAAAAATAGAGATTGAACTTCCTAAGAAAACACATGTTGAAATAATTGATTCTTCAATGCCAATGGATATGAGCTCAATGCAAGAGAGTCTTTCTAAAATGTTAGGCGGACTAAATAAAGAAAAAGTTAAAAAAGAAGTAACAATTAAAGATGCAAGGGTTTTATTAAGAGATGAAGCAAGTGAGAATCTACTTGATCATGAAGCTATAAAAATTGAAGCAATTAAAAGAACTGAAAATGGTGGAATCATATTTTTAGATGAAATTGATAAAATTGCTACAGGAACAAAATCTCAAAATCAAGATCCTTCAAAAGAGGGTGTTCAAAGAGATTTACTTCCAATTGTTGAGGGAAGTTCTGTTCAAACTAAGTTTGGGCAAGTTAAAACTGATCATATTTTATTTATTGCTGCTGGAGCATTTCATGTTAGTAAACCAAGTGATTTACTTCCTGAACTTCAAGGAAGATTTCCTTTAAGAGTAGAATTAAGCTCATTAGATGAAGATGCATTATATAAAATATTAACTAATACAAAAAATTCTCTTTTAAGACAATATGAGGCATTATTAAAAGTTGAAGATGTAACATTAGAGTTTAGTGATGATGCAATTCATGCTTTTGCCAAATATTCAGTAACTGCAAATGAGAAAACTGAAGATATTGGTGCAAGAAGACTTCATACTGTAATTGAGAAAGTTATTGAAGATATTAGTTTTAGTGCAGATGAGAAAAAAGGTGAAACTATTATAGTTGACAAAGATTTAGTTGAGAAAAAACTAGAGGATATTGTTGAAAATGAAGATACTGCAAGGTATATCTTGTAATATTTTAATTTTTTATTTGATAGAATAGTAAAAGTATAAGAAAACAGGGAGTAGTTATGAATATAGTAACATTTTGTGATGTAGATGATTCTTTAATAGATAGTAAGCACAGTGTAGAACATTATGATAGTGGAATTACGCAAAAAGCAGATATTGCAATTTTAGATATTAACTCTATTTTTGATTTTGAAGAGAATAAACATGAAGCTTGTAAAGAAAAATATGTGTCAATTGCAGTAATTGATGATGATAGTGATTATGATGCATTTAAAAACTTTGGAGTTGATGCTTGGATTAAGGGTGAGGATATTCAAGATATTAATGCAATCATAAATCTTGTTGAAAAGAGATTCCTATCATAATAATTGATACACATTGCCATCTTGATAATGAAATGTATTGTCAAGATGTACATGAAGTAATAGCAAATGCATTAGATTCAAATGTAAAAGGTTTTTTAATACCTGGTGCAGATCCAAAAGATTTACCTAAAGCTGTTGAATTAGCACAACAGTATGATGAGGTATTTTTTTCTGTAGGAGTACATCCTTATGATGCAAAAGATTATGATGAAGAAGTACTTAAAAAATATGTTACTCACCCAAAATGTATTGCTATTGGAGAATGTGGTCTAGACTATTTTAGACTCCCTGAAGATGAAAATGAAAAAGAAGAAGAGATAAAAAGACAAAAAGAGGTATTTACAAAGCAAGTACAGTTTGCAACAGAAGTTAATAAACCTCTTATTGTTCATGTAAGAAATGCTTCAAATGATTCAAAAAAAATATTATTAGATAATAATGCAGGTAAAGTTGGTGGAGTTTTACACTGTTTTAATGCAGATGAACAACTTTTAAGTTTAGCTAATGAAAATTTTTATTTTGGAATAGGAGGAGTTTTAACTTTTAAAAATGCAAGAAAACTTGTTCAAGTTTTAAGTAAAATTCCAAAAGAAAAAATTGTTGTAGAAACAGATGGCCCTTATTTAACTCCACATCCTTTTAGAGGAAAACGAAACGAACCATCTTATACAAACTATGTAGTTGAAAAAATAGCTGAACTTTTAGAGATGGAAGTTGATGAAGTGAAAACTTTAACTACACATAATGCTAAAACTTTATTTAAGGAGTTCTCTAATATAAATTAGATAAAATATATGCTATTTTAACAATTAGGAATGTATTTGTATAAGTTAGTCATATTTTTATTTATATTAGTAAATTACTCATGGGCTTCTTTAATAGGAGCTAATTATAACCAAAGAGACATGCAAATATTAGAGGATTTACAAATTAAATCCTCTTTTATTACAGATTATAAACTTCAAAAAACATATAATAATTTATTAAGAAAACATAATCAAAACAATTATGTAAGAAAATTAAGTGATGCATCACTGTTTGTACCTAAAATCAAAAAGATATTAAGAGAAGAAGAGATACCTTCTGTTTTTTTGTATATGGCAATGGCAGAGTCTGATTTTACTATTGATGCTAAATCAAATGTAAAGGCAACTGGTATTTGGCAGTTTATGTCAGAAACAGGAAAACATTTTGATTTAAATATTAATTTATATGTTGATGAAAGAATGGATCTTGTTAAATCAACAAAAGCAGCAACACAATATTTGAAATATTTGCATAAAAGATTTGACAAGTGGTATTTAGCTGCACTTGCTTATAATTGTGGTGAGGGAAGAGTAATTGAAGCAATTACTAGAGCTACAATTGATAAATATGTACAAGAAAATCCAAAAGAAAAAAATAGTAGTAAAATTCAAGAATTTAGACATACAATCTACTCTTATCAAAGAGGAAGAGAGCCTTTTTATAAATTAAATAGAGTTTATAAAGAAATTAAAGATTGGGATGTTTCTTTAGATATTGATGATTTCTTAAGAGTTCAAAAAAATATCACAAGACAATATATTCCAAGTGAAAGTAGAATGTATATTAGAAAAATTATTGCACTTGGTATGATGAATAACCAAAGTTTTATTACAGAAAATGACAATGCCCATCTTTTAAATATAGGTGCTACTTCTTCTGTTGCAACTATACCTGTAAAAGGTGGTTTACATTTAAAGTCAATTTCAACAGCAGTTGGGATTGATTATGAAGAGATTAAAAATTTAAATAAGCATTTAAAATTACAAATAGTACCTCCATATGAAAAAACTTATGATATATATATTCCTTATAGTAGACTTGCTAGATATCAAGCAAATAAAAATCTAATTAAAGATAGTAAGTATTTAGTATATATAGTTAAAAGAGGCGACTCTTTACATAAAATTGGTAATAAATATAATATTTCATATAAAATTATTAAAGATTTTAATAAATTAAACACAAATATTTTATCTTTGAAACAAAAACTAATTATTCCTATTAGTTCAAATAAATCTAATAGTAGTAATATAAGATTAGCAAAAGCAAATACTAAAACTACACTTATATATAAAGTTAAAAATGGGGATACTTTATACTCAATTGCCAGAAAATATAATATTGATTTAAAAAAACTAATGAGTGATAATGAATTAAAATCAAATTTTATAAATATTGGAGATAAAATTGTTATTAAAAAATAGGTTTTTTAAAAATGGTGTTATTTTAAGTGCAACTTTTTTGTTCACTGGTTGTTTTTCATCTTTTAGTAATCAAAACTATTCTTATGGAAATTCAAATAACTATTCAGGTTACAAATCAATTCCAAAAGAGAAAATGAGAAACTCAAAAGCTATGCATAAAGCTACTATGAGACCTTATCAAATTGCTGGTAAATGGTATTATCCAACTTTGGCAAAAGTAGGAGATGAACAAGATGGTATAGCTTCTTGGTATGGTCCAAATTTTCATGCTAAGAAAACATCAAATGGTGAAACTTATAATATGTATGCTATGACAGCAGCACATAAAACCTTACCTATGAATACAATGGTAAAAGTTAATAATCTTGAAAATGGAAAGTCAACGGTTGTTAGAATTAATGATAGAGGACCTTTTGTAACTGGAAGAATTATTGATTTATCAAATAAGGCTGCTCATGCGGTTGATATGGTAAAAAAAGGAACAGCAAGAGTTAAAATTACTGTTTTAGGTTTTCATGGAAAAATTGCACAAACTACATCTGAGAAAAATGAAACTATGTCTGTTGGAAGATATTTTGTACAAGTTGGGGCATTTAGAAATCTTTCTGGTGCAAAAATAACAAAAAGAAAATTTGAAAATATTATTGGGAATAATTATACAGTAGTAATAAAAGATGGGTATTATGATAATGCACCTATAAATAGAGTTTGGGTAAGTGGTTTTAGAAGTGAAGAGGAAGCCATTGATTTTAAAACAAAACTTGGAATTAGTGGTGCTATGATTATTGCACAATAGGGAGAAAATATGGTTGAGTTAAGTAGAAAAACAAAAGAAACTGATATAAAGTGTAAACTTAATATTAATGGAAGTGGTATAAATAAAATAGAAACTGGTATTGGTTTTTTTGATCATATGTTAGAAGCACTAAGTAAACATAGTGGAATTGATATAGAGTTAACTTGTAAGGGTGATTTGCATATTGATTTTCATCACAGTGTTGAGGATTGTGGTATTGTATTAGGTAAAGCTTTAAAAGAAGCAATTTTTCCAATACAAGCAGTTGAAAGATATGGAAATGCAACTGTTGTTATGGATGAAGCAGCTGTTTCATGTGCTCTTGATTTAAGTAACAGGCCTTTTTTAGTATATGATATAAATTTAACTGAAAAAGTAGGTGAGTTTGATGTAGAGCTTGCAGAAGAGTTTTTTCATGCATTTATTATGAATGCTGGACTTACTTGCCATATAGTTTATGAAAGAGGAAAGAATAAGCACCATATTCTTGAAGCAGCATTTAAAGCAGTTGCAGTTGCCCTTAGACGAGCAATGGTTAAAAATGAAAAAATTGGTATTCCTAGTACTAAAGGTATTTTATGATTGAACTAATTGTTTTAGATGTTGATGGAACATTAACAGATGGAAAAATAATTTATACAAATAGTGGTGATGAGTTAAAAGCTTTTGATGTAGCCGATGGCTTAGCTATTGCAACATGGAGTAAAAAACTAGGAAAAAAAGTTGCTATAATTACAGGAAGAACATCTAAAATAGTAGAAAAAAGAGCTTCTGATTTGCAAATTGAGTATCTTTATCAAAACATCCATAATAAAGATGAAGTATTAACTGAGATTTTAAAAAAAGAGGGTTTATCTTGGAATCAAGTTGCTGCAATTGGTGATGATTTAAATGATTTTAAAATGCTAAAAAAAGTAGGGCTTTCATTTACGCCTTCTAATGGAACACACTATTTAAAAGATTTTGTTGATGTTATTTGTAAAAATAGTGGTGGTAATGGAGCTATTAGAGAGATGATAGAGTATATAGTAAAAAAAGACAATATTGAGCAGGAGTTCATAAACTCATGGTTATAAAAGCATTTACTTATATACTTTTAATTGTTGCAATTGGGGTTTATTTTATTCCTATTGATAAGGTTGATAGTAGTTTAGATGAAAAAGATATACCATTAGTAACTTTTAATGATTCAACTATGTACACTTTAAATGAACAAACAACAACAAAAATAGTAAATTCAAAAAAAGTTTCAAGATATAAAACAAAAGATATTATGTATGAGGGTGATTTTATTTTAAAAGCAAATGATAAAAAGATAGAAAATGCAACTGATTACATAAGTGCAAATGTAATAATTAAAAAAAATGAAGATTTTACTTTTTTAGATGATGTTAAATTTAGAAGAAATGATTTTATCTCTTTAGATACACAAGAACTTTATTATAATGAAAAAACACAAATAGCAAAAAATAGTGTTCCTTTTAAAGGAACTTATTATAATCATAAAATTGATGGGAAAAATTTGTATTTGGATATGAAAAAAGAGATTATCAAAGCAAAAAATTCACATTTTGAAATAGAAACAACAAAATAACAAGGATTAAAATGAAATATTTATTTTTAACTTTTTTAGCTACTTTAACACTAATGGCAAATGAGGGTAAATTAATAATAGATGCAAAAAAGTTTGAAGCAAACGATGCAAAAGGAATATCAGTTTTTACAGGTAATGTAAAATTGAAAAAAGAAAAAGATAGATTAAATTCAGACAGGCTTGATGTTTATATGTCTGCAAAATCTTCTACTAAAAAAAGAACTCCTTTAAAGTATGTAGCAACAGGAAAAGTGACTTTTGAAATTATTTCTCAAGATAAACATTATGAGGGTAAAGGTGATAAAGTTATTTATTATCCAAGTAAACAACAGTATGAAATTTATGGAAATGGTTTTATTAAAGAAAAAATTGAAGATAGAAAAATTTATGGAAATATAATTTATATCAATCAAGTAACAGGTGAAGCAAAAGTTAGTGGAACAGATAATAAACCTGTAAGATTTATTATTAATATTGAAGATAAAAATGAGAAAAAGGCTGATAAATAATGAAAATAGTTGAAGCAACATTCTTAACTTCGGCACAAAGCATAAATGATTCACCAACTCCAAATATGGCAGAAGTTGCTTTTCTTGGAAGAAGTAATGTAGGAAAATCATCTTTATTAAATACTTTAACAAATAGAAAAGGTTTAGCTAAGTCTTCTTCAACACCAGGGAAAACTCAGCTTATTAACTATTTTGATATTAAGTTTAAAACGCAAAGTGAAGAGTTACCTTATCTTTTTGCAAGATTTGTTGATTTACCAGGATTTGGTTATGCAAAAGTATCAAAAGGTTTGAAAAAAGATTGGAATAAAAACTTAACAGGTTATTTAGAAGAGAGACCTTGTTTACAAGTTTTTGTACATTTAATAGATTCAAGACATACAACATTGGATATTGATAAAAATGTTGATGAATTTTTAGATCTTATAAAAAGAGGAGATCAAAAGATTATTCATGCATTTACAAAAACAGATAAATTAAAACAGAATGATTTAGCAAAATTAAAAAGAGCATATCCTGAGGGTATTTTTATCTCAAATTTGAAAAAAAGAGGGATGATGGATCTTCAAAATGCAATTACGGAGCATTTATTTGGAAATCAAATTTTTTAAACCAACAGTTAAGCATATTATACAAATGCAAGAGCTTGTAAAACCAGAAGTTGAAAGTGGTAAGATTTTACTAAGAACCGAAGATGAAATGGCAAATACAATTAGGTCATACACTGTTGTTAGTGTTGATGGTAAACTAGCTGGATTTACTGCTTTGCATATTCACTCTTGTAGATTAGCAGAAGTTAGAAGTTTAATTGTTTCAAAAGATTTTCGAGGTTTAAAGCTAGGTAAAAAACTTGTTGAAGCTTGTATAAGTGAGGGTAAAAAATATGATTTAGAACAAATTTTATCTTTAACTTATGAAGAGGGTTTTTTTGAAAGTTTAGGCTTTAAAAAAATAGAAAAAGAGAATATTCCAGAACATAAAATTTGGGCTGATTGTATTAGATGTAAGCATTTCCCAATTTGTGAAGAAATAGCTATGGTTTACGATTTATAGTTTTTTTAATCAATCCACCATAGTCTTGCAAATAATCCAAAAGTTGAAGTATATCCTACCTCACTAAATCTTAGATTTTTATTTTTATCATAAATTAGTGTTGTAGGAAAGGCTTTAATATTGAATTTTCTTGAGAAGTAGCCATCTGTATCATCAACTACTTTAAAGCTTAATTCGTTATTTTTCAAGTATTGTTTTATATTTTCTTTATTTCTTGATTGTACTGCTATAGTTAAAACTTCATAATCTTTTGAAAGTCTTTGTATATTTGGTGCTTCTATTTTGCAAGTAGGACACCATGTCGCCCAAAAATGAATAATAATAGGTTTGTCCTTAGATATATTATAAGTTTGATTATTTAGTAGCTTAAAACTCTTTATAGATAGTTTCTCTTTATTTAAATCAAGAGATCTATAATAGCTAACTATATTTAGTATAATTGTTAAAGAAACAATAAAAAATATTATCTCTTTTAGATATTTTTTTAGTTTTTCTTTCATCTATTTTCCTCGTATAATAAATTTATCAAGTTACTAGATCAAATAAGAGTAGTAATCTGATAGTTATTTAGACTTTGGTAAAGTTAAATATTGTTTTACCA
>NZ_JBSRRO010000021.1:0-54779 GCF_055140965.1 Malaciobacter sp. | reverse complement strand
AAAACTTACATAAAAATATGCTCCCAGCATATTTATTATGCTCAAACAGTTACAAAACTTCTCCGAAACAATAAATAAACACTTGGCTTCTCAAATGCGAGAAAGTAGGATATTGACCTTTGCATTTTTTAGTACCATTTAATATTTTCTCTGCCCATTTAGTTAAATAAAAATGAAATAAGAAGCCCATTGGATTTTTAATAAGTATTAGAAAGCCGAATAAAGCTGTATATTTTAGCTTCAGACAAGGAAGAGAAAAAATCAACGATTGAGCTGATTTTATTATCTGACGCAGTATCAGCTTTATTTTCAAATAAAGCGATAGATTTTGTTTAGATTGTGCTAGATTTAGATGAAGATGTACTAAAAGTACCTCAAATCTAAATCTAGTACAAGATGAATAAAAGCTATTCGCTTTTATTCCCACTCAATAGTTGCAGGTGGTTTAGATGAAATATCATAAACAACTCTGTTAATTCCATCAACTTCGTTGATGATTCTTCTAGAAATTGTTTCTAAGATATCATGTGGAATATGTGCAAATGTTGCTGTCATTCCATCTGTTGCTTCTACTATTCTTACACAAACAGTATTGTCATAAGTTCTATTATCACCCATAACACCTACTGATTTTACATTTAGTAAAACTGTAAATGCTTGCCATGTTTTGTCATAATATCCTGATGATCTTAAAACATCTAGCATAATAACATCTGCTTTTCTTAATATCTCTAAATCAGGTTTATTTACATCACCCATAATTCTAATAGCAAGTCCTGGCCCAGGAAATGGATGTCTTCCAATCATATCTTTTGGAAGTCCAAGTTCTAATCCTAATACTCTAACTTCATCTTTAAAGATTTCTCTTAAAGGTTCAATTAGTTCAAATGTCATCCAATCTGGAAGTCCACCAACATTGTGGTGAGATTTGATTGTTTTTGATGGTCCTTTAACTGATACTGATTCAATTACATCTGTATAAAGTGTACCTTGTGCTAAAAACTCTATTCCATCATGTTTTTTTGCTTCTTGGTCAAATACTTCAATAAAAGTTTCACCGATTACTTTTCTTTTTGTTTCAGGATCAGTTACACCCTCAAGTTTTTTCAAGAAAACATCAGTTGCATCAACTGTGATTAAGTCAATTCCTCTTGTACTAAACATAGCTTCTACTTGTTCTCTTTCATTGGCTCTTAAAAGTCCATGATCAACAAACACAGGAATAAGCTGATCTCCTATAGCTTCTGCTAAAAGTGTTGCAACAACAGAAGAATCAACTCCTCCACTTACACCACAAAGTACTTTTTTATCTCCTACTTTATCTTGAATCTTTTTAATTTGCTCTTTTGCAAAAGATCCCATATTCCAAGTAGAGTCACAACCACATATATGTTTTGCAAAGTTCTTAAGTAGTTTTGCACCCTCTTTTGAGTGATATACTTCAGGATGAAATTGAAATGCATATACAAGTCTATTCATATCTGCAATAGCTGCATATGGAGAGTTTTCACTAGTTGCGATTTTTTCAAATCCTTCTGGAATTTTTTCTACTCTATCTCCATGTGACATCCAAACTATTTGACCATCAGTTGTATCTTTGAAGATATCACTCTCTTTTTCAAATTTCAGTTGCGCTTTTCCATATTCGTGATGATCTGCTGGAATTACACTTCCTCCAAAATGTTGAGAAATTAACTGCATTCCATAACAAATACCTAAAATAGGAAGACCTAAATTAAAAATCTCTTCATCTGGATGATAAGCATCTTTACCATAAACAGATGCTGGTCCACCACTTAAAATTATTCCTTTAGGAGTTCTAGCCTTAATATCTTCGATATTTTCATTAAATGGAACAATTTCACTATATACTCCAGACTCTCTTAGTTTTCTAGCAATGATTTGAGTATATTGACTACCAAAATCCAATACAACAATTGGTACATGTTTCATATATTATTTTCCTTAATTGATTTTAACACTTGGAGTGATTAATATTACTTTTTATTTTAGTTGTTATGATAGCTAAAAAGTAGTAAATTTTTAGTTAATCATAAAATAGTTTAAGAATTTTCTTTTTCTTGAAGATTTGTTTTCCCACACTTTGGACAAGGATTTCCTTTATCACTATAGCAAGAATAACAAAATTTTGTATCACAAGTTTCACAACTATATTTACAATGCTTACATACAAAAGTATTAGTTCTTTTTATTTTTTTATTCTTTTTTTTATTAAATAGCCATCCAAACATAAACAAACCTTTGTATATAAAAAAAGCCACTAAGAAAAACTTAGTGGCTTTTTTTGTTTTATCAAAATAATCTAATGCCCTATTCCTAAAACTTGATATTGTAAATACCATACTCCAATAGAAGCAAAATATCCCAATACAATTGTCCAAGCATATTTCATATGAGATCCAAATGTATAAATCCCATGTAATTTTCCCATAACACCAACACCAGCAGCACTACCAAATGAAATCATAGAACCACCAATACCAGCTGTTAATGTTACTAGCATCCATTGATCAAGTCCCATCTCTGGACTAGCTTTTAATACAGCTGACATTACTGGAATATTATCAACAATTGCAGATAAGAACCCAACACCAATATTTGACCATGTTGGTCCTAATACTGATGGATCATAAACAACTGCTGCTAAGGCTAACCATCCTAAGAAATACAATCCTCCAACAGCTGCTAAAATACCAAAGAAAAATAACAGTGTGTTATTTTCAATTTTTGCAATTGAGTCAAAAATATTAAAGTGATCTTTTCCATATTTTCTATTAAGTCCATAAGAATATACTTTTAATAAAGCAAGACCAAACATCATACCCCACATAGCAGGTAAATGTAATACTTGATGCGATATTACAGCACAAACAATTGTAAATATTCCAAGTCCCATTATTGTTTTTGCACCATCACCAAGTTCAGGTCTTTTCTCTTTTGTAGCATCAAAAGCTGGAACTTCATTTGGAACAAATCTAGATAATAAAAATGCAGTTATTAAATAACCAACAATTGCAGACGGAAATAAAAATAAGAAATCAGAAAATGCACCTTTTTTTGCTGTCCATGCCATAAGTGTAGTAATATCACCAAAAGGAGACCAAGCACCACCAGCATTTGCTGCAACTACAATATTTATTGCACCAGGAACCAAAAAGTCTTTTCTATTTTTTTCAATAGTAATTAATACAGTTGATAAGATCAATGCAGTTGTTAAGTTATCTGCAATTGGAGATAAGAAAAATGCGATAAAACCAGTAGCCCAAAAAAGTTTTCTATAAGTAAAACCTTTTGAAACTAAGTTATATTTTAATCTATCAAATACATTCATATGAATCAAAGATTCAATATAAGTCATTGCAACAAATAAGAAAAAGAAAATCTCTGCGATTTCTAAAATCAAGTGTTGCGCTTGTGTATGAACCAAGTCCATATTTAAATCATTAAGTGCATAATAAATAGCAATTAAAATAAAAATAAAAGTCCCTATAAATAAAGCAGGTTTTGCCTTATCAATATGATACTTCTCTTCTGCTGCAACAAAATAATATCCAATCACAAATATTATTAGTGATGCAAACCCAATCCATGTCATTGTTAAATCAGGTATTTGTGTTGTACTAGCTGAACTTGATGCAAATGCAGCTAATGAACAAAATATCATTGATAACATAATCTTTAACATTAATTCTCCTCGATGTTATATAATTTAATTTTATAGTTTTATTATAAACTTATTATTTATCTTCTTCTAAAAAGTGAGCCCCTAAAGACTCTTTTCTATTCACAGCTGCTTGAAGTATTGATTGTGCAGTTAATAACCTCAATCTTAAAAGTCTTCCAACATCTTGTTGTAAAAACTTTTGAACTTCACTTAAAGCATATTCTAAATTACTCTGTTTTCTTACAATTGCAGCATTTTCCCACATAAGTTTTCTTAGTGAATTTTTAATATCTTTATCAATTTGATTATTTCTTGTGTAAGATAATATCTTTTTATTATAATCTTTATATGATATTTTAAAATTATTTTTCAAACTGTGTTCAACGGCAATTTTTGAAAATACAATACCCTCCAATAAAGAGTTTGAAGCAAGTCTATTTGCTCCATGAACTCCTGTACAAGCTGCTTCACCTACTACATAAAGGTTTTTCATGTTAGTTATTTTTGCATTTGAATCAGTAGGAATTCCGCCCATAGTATAATGAAAAGCAGGTGAAATTGGAACTCTTTCAAAAGGTAACTCAAAACCTATGTCTTTTAAGTTTGCATAAATGTTTGGAAATCTTTTTATAAAGAACTCTTTTTCAAAGTTTTCAAATGATAAAAATACTTTTTTTCTATTTTTTTTAGCATAATCAAATATAGCACGGCTAACTACATCTCTTGGAGCTAGCTCACCATCTTCATGATAATCAAAGACGAATCTTTTTCCATCTTCATCTACAATATGTGCACCCTCTCCTCTTAAAGCTTCACTTAAAAGTGGCTTTCTAGCAAAATGTGTACCTTTTACAACAGTTGGATGAAACTGTATCATTTCCATATCTTTTAATTGTATACCTTTTTCTAAACAAATACCTTGTACTTCTCCTGCAATTGTAGTTGAGTTAGTATGATATTTATACAAAGAACCAACACCACCACTTGCAATGATTGTATTGTGTGCATATACAACTTTCTCTTCTGTTTCATTTATAAAAAATTGTGCCCCATAACAGACATCATTTTCTATTAATAAATCAGAAACAACAGCTTCTGTTAGTATTTCATGAGCAAACTGCTCAATTAAAAACATATGTATCATTCTACCAGTAGCATCACCATCTGCATGTAAAATTCTACTTCTAGAGTGAGCTGCTTCTTTAGTAAAAGCTAACTCTCCTTTAGAATTTAAGTCAAACTTCAAACCAGCATCAATTAAATCATGTATTGCGCTCAATGAGTTCTTACTAAGTATTTCAACAGCATTTTTATCATTATAATTAACACCTGCTGTTAAAGTATCTTTGATATGAAGGGGGATATCTTTATCATCAACGGCTGTGGCTACTCCACCTTGAGCCCAAAAAGTATTACAATCCCAAGGGGATTTTTTACATACTAGTAATACTTTTTTATCTTTTGGAATTAACCTTGCTGCATTTAATCCAGCAACACCAGAACCTATAATTAAATAGTCATATACTTGCATTATTTTTTAGCTTCTATTTTATTATCATCATAAACGGGATTGGCTTTATATCCGCATCCATTTAAAGCTAATAAAAAAACTGCTATAATAGCAATATGAAAAAAGTTTCTACAATTCTTAATCATCTTAAACAAAATCCTGAATTCAGGAAAATCAATACCAATGAAGCTATGCAAAGGTTAATTAGTGTATTACCTTTGAAACTAAAAAAGGGTATAAAGTTTACTTACATAAAAAATGAAACCTTATACTTTGTATTAACTCATCCTGTTTATAAAATGGAATTCGAGTATAACAAAGCTTTAATAAATTCACTATTAAGTAGTGCGCATATGACCAATATTAATGATATAAAATTTTTTGTAACAAATAAAAGAGAAAAAAAGCAAGAAGAAAATATTATATATGAAAAGTATGATGAAAGGTCTTATGGTATATTTAGAAACAGCATAAAAGACCCAAAACTTCATAGAATATTTGAAGAGATAAGAGAGCTTATAAAAAGCTCTTAAGTAACTCTTCTCTTCTTTTATAATCTTCACAATAAACTTTCACAAAATCCCAAAAATTTCTAGAATGATTTTTATGTTTAATATGTGCTAATTCATGAATTACTATATACTCTATTACTTCAAGGGGAAATTTTACAAGTAATATATTGAAATTAATTTCGTTTTTATAATTGCATGAGCCCCATGTTCTCTTATTTTTTCTATATTTAATCAATGTAGGGAAAAGATTCATTTCATTTGAATACTTTTCAACAATAGGTGGAATTAATCTTTTTGCTTCTTCTTTATAAAAACTATTTAAATCTCTACTATCAAGATTTTTATGTTTTACTCCTAAATAATAAAATTCATCTTCATCTAGTCTATTTAAGGATAATCTTTCAATATTTTTTTCTATCCAATTTAACTTTTTTTCTATTAGATTTTTTGCATCATCTATGCTAAAGTATCTATTTGCTCTAATTTGTAACACTTCACTACTTAAAATTCGTAAATAACAGTGTTTCATGCCAACTCTTTTTTCTAATTTAACTGTTATTGGCTTATTGTTAACTTTAATTTTAAATTCCAAACGCTTCCTTAAGCTAGTATTCGATAAAATCTTTTTTATTATATTACCCGTATAATATTAACATAATGAAAATTATTTAGAGGAAAAAAGCTAATGAAAATTGCCCAGAGAATGGAGAAATTATCTCCGTCAGTTACAATGGCTATTACTGCTTTAGGGAGAGAACTAAAAGCACAAGGTAGAGACATTTTAAGTTTTAGTGCAGGGGAACCTGATTTTGATACTCCAGATATTATTAAAAAAGCTGCTATAAAAGCTATAAATGATGGAAAGACGAAATACACGTCTGTTGAGGGTATCACAGAGACTAAACAAGCAATAATAAACAAGCTAAAAAGAGACCATGGTCTTGAGTATAAATTAGAGCATATTGTTATTAGTAATGGAGCGAAGCATTCACTATTTAATCTTTTTCAATCACTAATTAGTAAAGGTGATGAAGTAATTATTCCAGCTCCTTGTTGGGTAACTTATCCAGAACAAGTTAAATTTTCTGATGGAGTTCCTGTATTTATTGAAACTGATGATTCAACAAAATTTAAAATTACTGCTGAGCAATTAAAAAAAGCAATTACATCAAAAACAAAAGCATTACTTTTAAATTCACCATCAAACCCAACTGGTGCTGTTTATTCTAAAAAAGAGTTAGAAGAGATAGGAAAAGTACTTGAGGGAACTGATATAATTGTATTATCAGATGAAATGTATGAAAAAATCATTTATGATGGTAGTGAGTTTACTGCTGCTGCACAAGTAAGTGAAGATATGTTTGAAAGAACAGTTACTATAAATGGACTAAGTAAAGCTGTTGCTATGACTGGATGGAGATTTGGATATATTGCAACACCTAAAATAAAAATAGTTAAAGCAATGATAAAATTTCAAGGTCAAGTAACATCAAATGTTAATACTATGACACAATATGCAGCTATCCCTGCACTTGAGGGTAAAGCTGATAAAAGTATTGCTATCATGAGAGCAAAATTTGAAAAAAGAAGAGATATTGCAGTAAAAGCTTTTAATGCAATAAAAGGTGTATCATGTGTTGTACCTAAAGGTTCATTTTATTTATTTGTTAATATCAAAGAAGTAACAGATAATTCTATAAAATTCTGTGAACAACTTCTTGAAGAAGAAGGTGTTGCAGTAGTTCCTGGACTTGCTTTTGGAGCAGAGGGATACTTTAGATTCTCTTTTGCTACTGATTTAGAAAGTATAGAAAAAGGTATAAAAAGAATCAAAAAATTTATCGAAAAAGGTATAAAATGACACTTCAAAAAAAAGCTACGCTTGTATCTTCAAGCGTAGCTGCTCTTTTAACACTAATCAAATTAATTATTGGTATTACAAGTGGTTCAGTTGCTGTTTTAGCTTCTGCTGTTGATTCTGTTTTAGATATGTTTGTATCAATATTTAATTATTTTGCTATTTCAAATGCTGAAAAACCTGCTGATAAAACATTTAATTATGGAAGAGGAAAGATTGAAGCCTTAGCTTCTGTAATTGAGGGTACAATTATCACCTTATCTGGTATATTTTTACTTTATCAAGCAATAAAAAAAGCATATACAAATGAAGTTTCACAATATTTAAATATATCACTAACTGTTATGATTATTTCACTTATAATTACAATATCATTGGTTCTATATTTAAATTTTGTAGCAAAAAAAACAAACAATATGGTAATAAAAGCAGATGCTTTACACTACAAAACTGATGTATATACAAATGTTGCTGTATTAGTATCACTAGTTTTAGTAAATCTTACAGGTTATGAAATAGTTGATGCTATTGTTGGTGGATGTATAGCACTTTTTATTATATATTCAGCTTTTGAACTAATAAAAGATGGAGTTTTAATACTTCTTGATAGAGCAGTTGATGATGAAATAGTAAAAAGTATAGAAAATATAATCAGAACAACTCAAAAAGTAAATACATATCATTTATTAAAAACAAGAGAAGCAGGGAGTCAAACCTTTGTTGAAGTACACTTAGTCTTTGATTGTTTAATTACTCTAATGGATGCACATAGAACCTCTGATAAAATTGAAGAACAAATAAAAAAACTTGATGAAAAAAGAGATTGGGTTATAAATATCCATATGGATCCATATGATGACTCACAAGTAAATAAAGAAAAATAACTAAAATAAACATCTATTAAGTTTATCAAATAAAACTTCCAAGTCAAATATAGATTAATTTTTTATATATCTTTTAAGTATAATTCATATACCATAAAGGAAAAAAATTTTCTTTAGAAAATTTTTAAATTATAGGAGAAATTATGTTTAAAGATATTACTATTTCTAAAAAACTATACACAGGATTTGCTTTTATGCTTTTGATTATTATTTTGATTTCTTCAATTGGAATAATAAAAGTTAAATTTATTGATGAAACACTAAATGAAGTAGTTGAAGTAAATTCAGTAAAACAAAGATATGCTATAAATTTCAGAGGTAGTGTTCATGATAGAGCTATTGCAATAAGAGATTTAGTTTTAGCACAAAATAGTCAAGATTTATTATTTGAAAAATCACTTGAAGATATAAAAAGATTAGAGAAGTTTTATATAAAATCTGCAAAACCATTAGATAAGATATTTCAAGAAGGACTAAATGTAGATTCTGAAGAAAAAATAATTCTTTCAAAAATAAAAAATATAGAAAAATCTACTCTTCCACTAGTTGATAAAATAATAAAATTAAAACAAAAAGGAGATAATCAAAAAGCAAAAGATATACTTCTTTTTGAAGCAAAAGACAATTTTACAAACTGGCTTAAAGTAATTAATGAATTTATTGATTATCAAGAAAATAAAAACCAAATCGCAACTCCAAAGGCAAGAGAAGTAGCAAGTAGTTTTTCATATACAATGATTACTATTTTAGTTATTGCTTTATTTTTAGGTATTTTAATTGCATATTTAATTTCAAGTCAATTAATAAAATCAGTTCAAAAAGTACAAAATGGCTTAGAAGATTTCTTTAGCTTTATAAATAAACAAAAGCCTAATACAAACTTAATTGATCTTGATTCAAAAGATGAGTTAGGGCAAATGGCAAAAATCATAAATCACAATATTCAAAAAACTGAAAAATCTATAAAACAAGATGAACTTTTTGTAAAAGATATAGCAAGATTTGCAAAAGATATTGGAGAAGGTAACCTTTGTTCTAAGATTGAAGCAAATACAAGTACAGACTCATTGCAAGAGCTAAAAAATATATTAACAAAAATGCAAACAGAATTAGAGATAAATGTTGCAAGAGATATTCCTTTACTTTTAAATGTTCTAAAAAGCTATAAAGAGCATGACTTTACAGTAAGATTTCCAAATGCAAAAGAGAAAGTTTCTATTGCTATAAATGAACTTGGTGATATAATATCAAACTTATTAAAACAGTCATTGCAAGTGGGTAAAACACTAGATAAATCATCAAGCTTACTTATAGAAAATGTAAATGAGTTAAATATTAGTTCAAATGAAGCAGCAGCTTCACTTGAACAAACTTCAGCATCATTAGATGAGATTACACAAAGTGTAAAAAGTAACTCAAACAATGTAGTAAATATGACACAACTATCTTTACAAGTTGATAGCTCAGCAAAAGAGGGTCAAAGCTTAGCAAAGAATACATCTATTGATCAAATAGCATTCCAAACAAATATTCTTTCACTTAATGCAGCAGTTGAAGCAGCAACAGCAGGTGAAAGTGGAAAAGGCTTTGCAGTTGTTGCAGCTGAAGTTAGAAACCTTGCAAACAGAAGTGCACAAGCTGCTAAAGAGATAAAAAAGATAGTTGAGAATGCAACATTAAAAGCAACTACAGGAAAACAAACAAGTGATAAGATGATTGAGGGGTATGAAAAATTATTAGAAAACATCGATAAGACAACTAAAACAATAAAAGATATCGCAACTGCTTCACAAGAGCAAGAAAATAGTATCTCTCAAATCAATGATGCAATTAATCTTTTAGATAAGCAAACTCAAAAAAATGCATCAATAGCAGCACAAACAAAAGAGATAGCAACAAATAATGATAATATTTCAAAAGAGATAGTATTAAATCTTCAAGATAAAAAGTTCGACTAAAAAATAAAGAAGAGAAGCCTCTTCTTTATTCAATAGATTACTCCTTAAATTTTTTCTCATTAACAGCACTTAAAATTTCACTAGCAATTGTAGCTGTATTTACTGCAATATTATGAGTTTCACTAGCAACAGAAGCATTTTTTTGTGTTTGTTGATCAAGTCTAGTAATTACATCATTAATCTGCTCAATACTAATTTTTTGCTCTTTTGAAGCATCAGAAATATCTTTAATGGCTTCTGTAGTTTTATTTATATTCTCATTTAAAGATTTATATCCCTCTATCATTTCAGAAGAGATAGCTTTACCTTCATCAACTGCAAAGCCTTTTCCACTTTCACCTGCTGTTGCTGCTTCAACTGCTGCATTAAGTGAAAGAATATTTGTTTGGAATGCTATTTGATCAATAACTGTAATTGCTTCTGCAATTGATTGTGTTTGTTCATTGATATCATCCATTGATTTAGCAGTTGAGTTTGCTAATTTATTACCTTGATTAATAGAATTAAGTAAATCATTTGAGTGTTCTGACATATCCCCTATTCTATTTGTGTTATTGATAATTGTACTTGTAATCTCTTCAACTGCTGCTGCTGTTTCTTCAAGTGAAACTGCTGTATCATTTGAAGCTTTATTTAGTATATCTACATTATAAAGCAATGTTTTTGAACTTTTTTCTAGATTTTGACCATTGTCTTTATTCTCTCTTAACATTTCATTTATGATTTCACATAAATTGTTCAATCCTTTAGATACTTTTCCATCAGGATTTTTTATCATATTTACAAAGTTCAGTTTTGAGTACTCTTCTAAAACATTTAAAATTGGATTGATGTCACTATTTACATTTGCGTTAATAGTTTTTATCATCTCATTTAAAATATCTTTTAACTCATTTAATGATTTATTTGATGTAGATTTTTTCACTAATACATCAAGCTTACCTTCATTTATATAATTTACAACTGTTTTTACTTCTTCAATAAGTATTTTATCTTCTTCAAAACTTTTTGCAACTTGATTCATCTCTTCATTTAGTGTAGAAGCCATACTTTCAAACTCATCATTGCTTTTTATATCTAAAACTTTTATCTCTTTTTCTTCACCTTTTAAGTATTTAAAAAAGAAATTCAAGCCATCTTCTAAGGTTTGTAAAGGAGAAAGTAGCTTAATTAGTGTAAATAACAAAATAGATAAAATAATTGCAAGTAAAATTACATACAAGATAATCTCTTTTGTAATACTTGAAATTATCTCATCAAAAATTTCATCTTTGTCTAACTGTATTACAAAATTCCAACCAGTTGATTCAATACTGCTATATGCAGCTAATAAATCTCTATTTTTTAAAGTAGCTTCATAAAAAGCAGTTTTTTCACCCTCTTTTTTTATCTGTTTGAAAACTTCACTTTGTTTATTTACTAAATCTTTATTTTTATGAATTAATAATGTACCATCATCATGAACTAAATAACCAAAACCTGTGTTTTTTAATTTTATATTTAATACTGATTCAACAATTGTATCTATAAAAATATCAGAACCTATTACACCAAGAACTTCTCCATTTTTGATAAATGGTGTATAAACAGTAACAACTAATTTTTTTGTTGTTACATCAATATATGGTTTAGAAATTCCTGCTTTTTTGTCTTTAACAGCTTGTTTATACCAAGGTCTTGTTCTTGAATCATAGTCATCTTTTTCAATACTTAAAATTGTTCCATCTGATTGTATTAATCTACCATCAGTTTTCATCCCTAAATACACATCATAAAACTTACCAGCTTTTATTGCCAAATTTAATTTATCAATAACTTCTTTATTTTCATGAGAGATATTAAATGAAGGTAATTCTTGCGCTAATGCATTTACAATATCAACTTTTGCTTGAAAAAAACTCTGAATATATTTTGAACTATCAGAAGCTAATTGCAACTCTCTTTGTTTAATACTATTATATTGTGAATTATACTCACTACTTGCACTATCATATGCCAAAAAAGTAAAAGCAACTATAATACAAATTGATACAATCGCTAATACTTTAGTTTTAAGTCCCCGTCTTCCCATACTTATCCTTTGCCATAACAATTTCACTTTATTATAATATTTTTTATAAAACAAAACAATAAGTTAAAAAATAATTTTTTAAAAGGTTGGAAGCATACTAAACTTTAGCTACTAATTGATTACAAACTATAAAATAATCTAAAAAAGAGGATATAAAAATATCCTCTTTTTGTTATTTTTCATCTCTTACTTGTTTTACAGCCTTTACCATGTTTTCCAAACTTTGTTTTACTTCAGGCCATTTTCTAGTTTTTAAGCCACAATCTGGATTTATCCATAGTTGCTCTTTTGGTAAAACTTCAAGTAAAGCTTTTATTTGCTCAACCATCTCTTCTACACTTGGAACTCTTGGACTATGAATATCATAAACACCAGGACCAACTTCTTGTTTGTATCCTACTTTCTTAAATATTTTAAGTAATTCATTTCCACTTCTTGCTGTTTCAATAGAGATTACATCTGCATCCATTGCTTCTATTGTTTTAATGATATCATTAAACTCACTATAACACATGTGAGTATGAATTTGAGTATCTATTTTAGCCTTACTAACACTTAATCTAAAGTTTTCAACTGCCCATTTTTCATACTTGCTAATATTTTCATCTCTTAAAGGATACCCCTCTTTAAATGCAGCCTCATCAACTTGAATCATCTTTATACCCGCATTTTGTAAATCATCAACCTCTTTTGCAATTGCTAAAGCTATTTGACGCGCAACTTCATTTCTTGGTTTATCATCTCTTACAAAAGACCAATTTAAAATTGTTACAGGACCTGTTAACATACCTTTTACTATCTTTTTAGTTCTGCTTTGTGCATATTTAATCCACTCTACTGTCATTGGATTTTCTCTTGTAACATCACCAAAAATCAATGGTGGTTTAACGCATCTACTTCCATAAGATTGAACCCATGCATTTTTAGTAAAAGCAAATCCATCAAGTAACTCTCCAAAATACTCAACCATATCATTTCTTTCTGGTTCACCATGAACTAATACATCAAGTCCTATACTTTCTTGAAAAGCTATACAATCATCAATATACTCTTTTATTTGAAGCTCATACTGCTCTTTTGAAATAAGACTGTTTTTATACTCTCTTCTATTTTTCCTAATTTCTTGTGTTTGAGGGAAAGAGCCAATTGTTGTAGTTGCTAAATCTTCATATTTAAAAAACTCTCTTTGTGCTTTTATTCTATCTTCAAACTTATCTTTTCTCTCATTTATTTTTAGTTTTGATAACTCTTCTTGAACTTTTTTATTATGAATTTTTGTAGAATCTTTTCTACTTTCATTATCTTCTTGGTTTCTTTTTAATTGTGATTTATCTTCTAAACTCAACTCTTCATTAAAAAATAGTTTAGAGATAAGTTTTAATTCAAGAAGTTTCTCTTTTGCAAAACTAAGCCAAGATTTTATATCACTATCAAGTGCTGTTTCATACTCTAAAGTAAAAGGCACATGTAAAAGTGAGCAAGAAGTAGATACTAAAATCTTACTTTTTGAAACCTTTTTAGCTATTTCATCTAAAAGTTCAACTTTTTTTGAAATATCACTTTTCCATACATTTCTTCCATCAACAACACCAGCAATTAAAACTTTATTTGAAGCTTCAATTTCTTCTAAGACTTCAAAGTTTTTACTTCCGTATACAAAATCAAGTGCAAGTGCCCAAATTGGAATATTTACTAAAATTTTTGTTGCTTCATTTGAGTGTTCAAAATATGTTGCAACTACTACTTTTATATTTGATGAAACCTTTGCAAGCTTGTCATACACAGGTTTTATTAAAGATAATACCTTTGAATCTAAATCCTTTACAAATAAAGGTTCATCAAACTGAACTATTATCTCTTCATCAAGTAAACTAAGCTCTTCTAAAAGTTTGCAATACTGCTCAACTACACTATTTATATGTAAAAAAGTATCACTATTATCAACTGATTTTGAAAGACCTAAATATGTAATAGGCCCTACTAAATTTATTTTTGTTTTTACTGCAAAATCTTTTGCTTCTTTAAACTCACTAATTACTTTTTTACTATTTAATTTAAACTTTGTATTTTTTGAAATCTCTGGAACGATATAGTGATAATTTGTATTAAACCACTTTGTCATTTCCATTGCAACAGCATCTTTATTACCCCTTGCCATTGCAAAATATAACTCTTCATCTTCTAAGTTTTCAAATCTTTGTGGAATTGCTCCAAGTAAGATTGTAGTATCAAGCATATTATCATAATATGAAAAATCATTTGATGAGATATACTCAACTTTCGCACTTTTTTGATATGCCCAATGCCTCTTTTTTAACTCATTTGCTACATATTTAACTTCTCCAAAGTCAACTTCACCTGACCAAAAACTCTCTAAAACTTTTTTAAGCTCTCTTTTTTCTCCAATTCTTGGAAATCCGATAACATAATTTTTAGACATTACTTTATCCTTATATTTTTATTATTTTATTTTGATATGATTTTTTGTTATATAATTAAGAATTAGATAGTTTGTGGTGGATGTACGCCAGTTCTTCTAAACGCAAAGAACTTACAATAGTAAGGACATCTTGGAATAAATTTAAAAAGTGCAACAGCTAAACGTGCTTTTTTTCTAAATACACAATCACAATGACAAGGTTTGCTTTTTATAACAAAACAGTTTATTAGTGTTAATTCTTCATTGCAGACTGATTCATCTTCATTTTCATCAGAAAAACTGAACTTTTCAATATTAAGATATTTTTTAAAAGTTGTAGCCATGCCATGAAGTCTTTGTTCTACTGCATAAGCAAGTATTGATGACAGTGAAAAATAGTTTTTTCCAAAACCAATAGGTTTCATAGCTACTCCTTTTAAAATTTTAGTTCACAATTATAACTTAAAAAAATTAAAATTATAAGTATAAACTATGTTTTTTTTAAATATTTTACAAAAAAGAGTAAATTATTTACTCTTTTTTGCTTTTGCGTTTGGAAGATCTGTGATACTTCCCTCATAAATCTCTGCTGTTAAACCAACAGATTCATGCAGTGTTGGATGAGCATGTATTGTAAGAGCGATATCTTCTGCATCACAATCCATCTCAAGTGCAAGTCCAATTTCACCTAATAACTCACCAGCATTATCTCCAACAATTGCTCCACCAACTAAAGTGTTGTCTTTTTTATCAAAGATAAGCTTTGTAAAAGCATTTTCACTTACATCACTTGCTAAGGCTCTACCAGAAGCAGACCAAGGGAAAGTTGAAACTTCATAATCAATTCCAGCCTCTTTTGCCTCTTTTTCAGTCAATCCTGCCCATGCAATTTCTGGGAAAGTATAAGCAATTGAAGGAATCATTTTTGGTTCAAAGAAATGTTTTTTACCAGCAATTACCTCAGCTGCAACATGCCCCTCATGAACACCTTTATGTGCAAGCATTGGCTGACCAACAATATCACCAACTGCAAAGATATTATCTACATTTGTTCTTAGTTGTTTATCAACTTCAATAATACCCCAATCATTTACATTAACACCTGCATTTTCAAGTCCTAACATTTTTCCATTTGCAGCTCTTCCAATAGCAACTAAAACAGCATCATATACAATAGGTTCAGCACTAACACCCTCACCTTCCATAGAAACATGAATTCCATCATCTTTTGCTTCTACTTTAGCAACTTTTGTATTTAACATAATATTAAATCTATCTTTGTTTGCTTTTGTATATGCTTTAATTACATCTTTATCAGCAACAGGAACTAACTGATCTTGCATCTCAACAACATCAATAGAAGAACCTAATTTTTGATAAACTGTACCCATTTCAAGTCCAATAATTCCACCACCCATAATAAGTAGTTTTTTTGGAACTTCTTTTAATCTTAAAGCATCAGTTGAATCCCAAATTCTTGGATCTTCATGGGGAATAAATGGTAATTCAATAGGTCTTGAACCAGCTGCAATAATTGCATTATCAAATTTTACGATTGTCTCTTCATCACCATTTTTAACTGATACACTATTTTTATCAATAAAAGTTGCAGTTCCATTAACAACTGTAACTTTTCTCATTTTAGCCATAGCAGATAAACCATCTGTTAGTTTTTTTACTACACCATCTTTGTATGACCCAACTTTATCTAACTCAATATTTGGTTTTGAAAAATTTACACCATGATGTGAAATCTCTTCTGCTTCTTCAATAACTTTAGCTACATGTAAAAGTGCTTTTGATGGAATACATCCAACATTTAAACAAACTCCACCTAAAGTATTGTGCTTTTCTACTAAAACTACATCAAAACCTAAATCAGCACTTCTAAAAGCAGCAGAGTATCCAGCTGGCCCTGCTCCTATTACTAATACTTGTCCTTTAACTTCTTTACTCATATTTACCTCGATTTATTATAAAAGTAATAATCTAATATCACTTAGTAATTTTGATAGTGTTGTTGTAAATCTAGCGCCATCTGCACCATCAATAACTCTATGGTCATATGATAATGATAATGGAAGCATTAATCTTGGCTCAAATTTCTCACCATCCCATTTTGGTTTAATTTCAGATTTTGATAAACCTAAAATAGCAACTTCTGGTGCATTTATAATTGGAGTAAATGCAGTTCCTCCAATTCCACCAAGACTAGAGATTGTAAAACAAGCACCTTGCATATCTTGTGCTTTTAATTTTCCATCTCTTGCTTTAATAGAAATCTCTTTTAACTCTAAAGATAACTCTTCAATTCCTTTTTTATCAACATCTTTAAGTACAGGAACTACAAGTCCATTTGGTGTATCAACTGCAACTGCTATATTAATATACTTTTTAAGAATAATACTTTGACCATCAGGACTTAATGATGAGTTAAAATTAGGATGCAACTCTAATGCTTTTGCAACAGCTTTTAAAGCAAATACAAGAGGAGAAATCTTAACACCATTCTCTTTTTTAGCTAAAAGTTCATTTTGTGCTTTTCTAAACTCTTCAAGTTCAGAAATATCAGCTTCATCAAACTGTGTAATATGAGGAATTCCAAGCCAGTTTCTATGTAAACTAGGTCCAGATATTTTTTGAATTCTACTCATTTCAACAGTTTCAATTTCACCAAATTTTGAAAAGTCAACTGGTTTTAATTTTGGTAAATCAAAGCCTAGACCCGAATCAGTATTTCCAGAAGATTGAGATGATGGTTTACTTAATTCTGATTTGATAAATAGTCTTACATCTTCTTTTAAAATTCTATTTTTTCTTCCTGTTCCACTAACTTTTGATAAATCAACACCAAACTCTCTTGCAATTCTTCTAACAGATGGAGAAGCATAAACTTTTCCAGTTGTTTTTACAGGTTCTGCTTGAGTTTGTGATGAACTGTTTTGCTCTTTTGATTCTTCTTTTACTTCTTCAGCTTCAACTTTAGTTGTAGGCTCTTTTGTCTCTTTTTTAGTAGCAGGTTTTGAAGCAACTGTTGTTTCAACTGTTTTTTCAATTTTACCAATAACTGTTCCAGTTGATACTTTATCTCCTGCTTTAACAGTTAATTCAACAATCTTTCCTTTAGCTGGTGCTGGAACATCCATAGTTGCTTTTTCTGTTTCTAATGTAATAAGTCCATCTTCTTCTTCAACTTCATCACCAGCACTAACAGATATTTCAATTACATCAACTTCACCATCTTCACCTAAATCAGGAACAACTATATCTTCTACAACACTTGAAGTTTCAACACTTTGAGACTCTTCTTGTTCTTCTTCTTTTGGCTCTTCTTCTTTTTGTGTTTCTTGTTTTGCTTCTTCTTTTGGTTCTTCTTTAATCTCTTCTTTTGGTTCTTCTTTAATCTCTTCTTTTGGCTGTTCATCTTGTGTACTACCTTCTTTTTTCATAGTACACACTAAATCACCCTCAGAAAGTTTATCTCCAGCTTTTACATTAATTGATTCAATAGTTCCACCAAAATTTGCAGGAATATCCATAGATGCTTTTTCCGTTTCTACAACAATTATAGCCCCTTCTTCTTCAATTGAATCTCCTGCACTAACACAAACTTCAATTACTTCTACTTCTTCTCCACCAACATCTGGTAGTTTAATTTCTTCTATACTCATTACTTCACCTTATGCTTTTAATGGGTTTACTTTTTCTGTATTGATTTTAAATTTTTTAATTGTATCTAATAATACTGATTTTTCAAGTATTCCTTTTTCTACTAATTGAGAAATAGTAGTAAATACAATAAATCTTGAATCAACTTCAAAGTGAGCTCTTAAATTCTCTCTACTATCAGATCTACCAAATCCATCAGTACCTAATGCTTTAAAGCTTCCTTTTACATAAGCTCTTACTTGTTCTGAGTATAGTTTAATATAATCAGTCGCAGAAACAACGATATTGTCTTCATTGTCACCTAAAGTTTTAGTAATAAATGGTACTTTTTTCTCTTCATCTGGATGTAAAGTATTGTATCTATCAATATCTTGTGCTTCTCTTGTTAATTCATTAAATGAAGTAACTGAGTAAACCTCAGAAGAGATTCCATAATCATCAGATAAAATTTGTGCAGCTTGTCTTACTTGCTCTAAAATAGAACCACAACCAAGTAGTTTTACATTGTAGTTTTCTTTTGCTTTTACATCTTCTAATTTATAAATACCTTTTATAATACCCTCTTCTACACCTTGTGGAAGTTCAGGTTGTCTATAGTTTTCATTTAGTGTTGTTAAGTAATAGAATACATTTTCTTGTTTTTCACCATACATTCTTTCAATACCATTTTGTACTATAACAGCCAATTCATAACCATAAGTTGGATCATATGAGATACAATTTGGTATAGTATTTGCTAAAATATGTGAGTGTCCATCTTGATGTTGTAATCCCTCACCATTTAATGTAGTTCTACCTGATGTTCCACCAACTAAGAAACCTCTTGCTTGTAAATCTCCCGCTGCCCATGCCATATCACCAATTCTTTGGAATCCAAACATTGAATAATATACATAAAATGGAATCATTGGACAATCATTTACAGAGTATGAAGTAGCTGCAGCAACCCATGAACCCATCGCTCCAAGCTCATTGATACCTTCTTGAAGTACTTGTCCTTTTTTATCTTCTTTGTAGTATGCTACTTGATCTCTATCTTGAGGAACATATTTTTGTCCTTCGTGAGCATAAATACCAATTTGTCTAAACATACCTTCCATACCAAATGTTCTAGCTTCATCTGGAACAATAGGAACAATACTTTTTCCAATTGATTTGTCTTTTACTAGTGAACTTAAAATTCTTACAAGTACCATAGTAGTAGAAACTTCTCTATCACCACTTCCTTTTAATATTGCATCAAATGCATCAAGTTTTGGAATAGTTAACTTATCACTAAACTCTTTTCTTCTTTGTGGTACATATCCACCAAGAGCTGCTCTTCTTTCTCTTAAGTATTGCATCTCTTCACTATCTTCAGCTGGTTTATAATAAGGAAGCTCTTTTATCTCTTCATCTGAAATAGGAATATCAAATCTATCTCTAAATTTTCTTAATGTATCAAAATCAATCTTTTTAACACCATGAGCAATATTTTTACCCTCAGCAGCATCACCCATACCATAACCTTTAACAGTTTTTGCTAATATTACAGTTGGTCTTCCTTTTGTTTCATTGGCTTTTTTATAAGCTGCATATACTTTTACAGGGTCGTGTCCACCTCTGTTTAATCTCCAGATTTCGTCATCACCCATATTTGCAACTAAATCTTTTGTTTCTTCATACTTATTAAAGAAATTCTCTCTTGTGTAAGCTCCACCTTTTTGTTTATAGTTTTGATACTCACCATCAACAGTTTCATTCATAAGTTTTACTAATTTACCTGATTTATCTTTTTCTAATAAAGGATCCCAGTATCTTCCCCAAATAACTTTAATAACTTCCCATTTTGCACCTCTAAATTCACCCTCAAGCTCTTGAATGATTTTTCCATTACCTCTTACAGGTCCATCAAGTCTTTGTAAGTTACAATTTATAACAAAAATTAAGTTATCTAATCCCTCACGTCCAGCAAGTCCAATTGCACCTAAAGATTCAGGCTCATCACACTCACCATCACCCATGAAACAATAAACTTTTTGATTACTACAATCTTTAATACCTCTATCAGTTAAGTATTTTAAAAATCTAGCTTGATAAATTGCTTGTATTGGTCCAAGTCCCATAGATACGGTAGGAAACTGCCAATACTCTGGCATTAATTTTGGATGTGGATATGATGAAAGTCCTTTTCCGTCTACTTCTTGTCTAAAGTTATCCATTTGTTCTTCAGAGATTCTACCCTCTACAAAACTTCTAGCATAAATACCAGGAGAAATATGTCCTTGGAAAAATATTAAATCTCCACCATCTTTTTCACTTGGAGCTCTAAAAAAGTGGTTAAATCCAACATCATATAAAGTTGCAGAAGATGCAAAAGATGCAATATGTCCACCTAGTTCTAAGTTCTTTTTTGAAGCTCTTAAAACCATTGTTTGTGCATTCCATCTAATAATTGATCTAATTTTTCTTTCAAGTAATAAATTTGCTGGCATCTTAGGTTCTTGATGCACAGGAATAGTATTTAAATATGCAGTAGTAGCTTTAAAAGGAAGATATCCTCCACTTCTTCTTGCTTTATCAATAAGTTTTTCAAGTAAGTAGTGAGCTCTATCTGTCCCATCTTCTTCGATAATTGTATCAAGTGCCTCTAACCATTCTTTAGTTTCGTTAGGGTCAATATCTTTTAATTGTATATCTGACATATATACTCCTTTTAAATTTTATTTGGGTTCACTAGCAAATAATATTAAAATAATACAATAATTAACTTATTTAATTGTTATTTGTTTAAAGTATTAAAACATTATAAGAAACAAAGGTTACATAACAGTAATATATCAAAAAAATTTTCTTTTTTTTATAATATTAATAAAAAAATTTAAGTATTTAATAAGAATGTAACCATTTTGAATAGTTTCTTTTGTTATAATACTTATAAAATGTTAAATTATGTATTTATTATGTCGCAAAATGCTTATAAATTTAATCATAAATTAAATTTTTTTTCTAATGCCTAAGGCTTAATGCATTTGCCTTCAAGAACAGCTATAATTTTACATAAAAAATTTGATTTTTAAAAGAGAAATTTAAATTTTGAAAGTGAGCCATGAAGAAAAATAAAATTTTTAGATTAATTCTTTCTACTAATGAAAGTGCAAAAATTAACATGGGAATAGATAAAGTCCTAGTAAATTCATTTGAAAATGATAATCTACCAATATTACGTCTTTATACATGGCAAAAATCTTTTACAGTTGGATTATCTCAAAAATGTGAAGATTATCCTACTTATATAAAAGAGTATAAAAACAACTGTGCAAAGAGAATTACAGGTGGTGGAGTACTTTTTCATGGACATGACTTATCATATAGTCTAGTCTTACCAAGTAGTGATTTTCAAGGTTTGAGTGTAAAACAAAGTTATGAGAAAATTTGTCAGTTTTTATTGCTATTTTATAAAAACTTAGGTTTAAATAGCTGTTTTGCAAAAGACTCACCAAATGTTACACTAAGTAAAAGTGAGTTTTGTCAAGTTGGATTTGAAGCTTATGATATTTTGGTAAATGAAACTAAAATAGGTGGAAATGCTCAAAAAAGAACAAAAAGAGTAATTTTCCAACATGGTTCAATACCAATAAAAGGTGTAAATAATGATAAGAAGATTGGTTCAACATTAGAAGATTTTAATATAAATCTTAACTTTGAAGAAGCCATAGAAAAAGTAATCAAAGCTTTTGAAAAGAGTTTTGAAGCAACATTAGAAAAATCTTCTTTATCAAGTAAAGAGAATGACAAACTAGTAAAACTATTAGAGGAAAATAAATGACAGTAGCAAAAAAAGTAAATTTTAAAAAACCAGATTGGCTTAGAAAAAAACTAGTTCCAACAGCTCAAAAAGAGATGGAAGCACTACTAGGAAAACATGGACTTCATACAATTTGCCAAGAAGCGAAATGTCCAAATATTAGTGAGTGTTATGCTAAAAAGAATGCTACATTTTTAATATTGGGAAATATCTGTACAAGAAGATGTACATACTGTAATGTACACACAGGAAAACCAACAGAAGTTGACTTAGCAGAAGTT
Source organism: Malaciobacter sp. (assembly GCF_055140965.1). The sequence goes on along the minus strand of NZ_JBSRRO010000021.1, from coordinate 32,145 downwards.
GATGGAGTTACAGAATCTGTACTTAAATTAGGACTTAAGTTTGTTGTTATTACAAGTCCAGCAAGAGATGATTTAAAAGATGGTGGAGCACAACAGTTTTATAGAGTTACTAAAAATATTTTAGAAAAATCTCCAGGTACACAAGTTGAGATATTAATACCAGATTTTCAAGCAAAAGAGGACTCTTTAAAAACTGTTGTTGATAGTGGCGCTGTTATAATTGGACACAATGTAGAAACAGTACCCTCACTTTACCGTGTAAGAAAAAATGCTTCTTACAAAAGAAGTTTACAGGTTTTAAAAAGACTAAAAGAGCTAGGTGGCGATAAAATCAAAACAAAAAGTGCTTTGATGGTAGGACTTGGTGAAACAGAAGAAGAGATGGTTCAAGTATTTAAAGATTTACTTGAAGTTGGATGCAAATTTTTAAGTATTGGGCAATACTTAGCTCCATCAGGAGATTATGAAACAGTAAAAGAGTTTGTAAAACCAGAACAGTTTGAAAGATATAAACAAATTGCTTTAGATCTTGGTTTTGATTTTGTACATAGTACTCCATATGCAAGAAGTTCATACTTAGCGCATGAATACTTATCAAACGAAAAAAACACTATATAAAAGAAAGGATAAAACTTGAATAATAAAAAAGTTGGAATCATTGGCGTAGGAAATGTAGGAGCTACTTTAGCTTTTAACTTGGCTTCAAAAAGTCTTTGTAATGAAATAGTTCTTAAAGATTTAAGAGAAAATATTGTTGAGGCAATGGCCTTAGATATTTCACAATCTGCAAATGCAGCTAATTCAAAAACAAAAGTAGGTTTTGCACATAATAATGAAGATTTTGCAAATTGTGATGTGATTGTTATTACTGCTGGAATACCAAGAAAACCTGGAATGAGTAGAGATGATTTACTTTTAACAAATGCAAAAATCATGACATCAGTTATAAATGATATAAATGAACAAAATCCAAATGCTGTTTATATTATTGTATCAAATCCACTTGATGCGATGGTTTATACAGCACTTAAAGCATCTAAACTTGACAAAAATAAAGTTCTAGGAATGGCAGGTATTTTAGATAGCGCTAGAATGAGTCACTTTATTTTTGAAGAGTTAGGATATGGTGAAGGTGAGATTGATGCATCTGTAATGGGTGGACATGGTGATGATATGGTTCCATTGGCAAACTACTCAACAGTAAATGGAAAACCACTAGATAAAATTTTAAATGCAGAACAAATTGAGAAAATAATAAACAAAACTAAACATGGCGGTGCTCAAATTGTAAAACTGCTTGAAACAGGCTCTGCATATTATGCACCAGCATATTCAACATCACTTATGGTAGAAGCAATCTTATCTGATAATAAAAAAGTATATCCTTGTGCAGTTATGCTAGAGGGTGAATATGGATATGAAAATATCGTTGCAGGAGTTCCTGTAAGATTGGGTAAAAATGGTGTTGAAGAAGTAATTGAGTTAAAACTAGATGAAAAACAAACAGCTGAATTTGCAAAATCAATTGATTCTGTAAAAGAGCTTGTTGATACACTTGATACTAAATTTTTCGTATAAACTAAAAATTAAAAGCTACACTTTTGTGTAGCTTTACTTATATTTATCTAAAATAGAATCGATTTTTTTCACTTCATTTTTTACTGCTTGTAAATTAATTGTTAAATCATCATCACTAATTATTAATCCTAAATCTTTTTTGAAATCAAATGCATTTATAGCTGTTTTTATCGTAATAATAGGTTCTTTTAAACTTTTTATATAAGAAGATAATTCTGTTTTTAGATATAAGCACTCTTCTAAATTTATATTTTTATTGAAATCTTTTTTTATTTTAATTATTAAAAAGAAATAATTATTATCTGTTTTTTTAATCTTGCTTATATTACAATTGCAGTCTAAAATTGTATTATCTTTTTTTATATACTTAATTGTAATTTCACTAAATCTATTTTTATTAAACTCTTTTACTTTTTCTTTAAATTTATCAGAAGTACCTAAAAAATAATCAATTTTCCATATATTTTCATTTATTAATTCATCTTTATTGTAGCCTAACATATTATTTAAATAACTATTTGTATATTCAATTTTTCCATTTTCATTTATTAGTAAAATACCTGCTTCTAAGTTTTCAATTATGTTAAAAATCAAATTAAAACTCTTATTCATAAAGCTTCTCCTTAAAGTCATAATATCAAACATTACCATAAGGTATTATTAAATATTACCTATAAGTAATATTATTTCATAAATTATATTAAGGAACTAAATGCTAATAGCAGAAATCACAGAAGAAGAATCTGAAGATTTTCACCAAAATATTTCAAAAAATGTAAGGAGAATAAGAAAAGAAAAAGAATTTACACAACTTGATGTTAGCCTTGCTTTAGGCTTTTCAAATCCATCATTTATTACAAATGCAGAGTCACCAAACTCTAAAAAAAGATTTAACCTAAATCAACTACATAAACTATCAGTACTTTTTGATGTAAAAATATGTGAATTTTTTAAAGAATGAATATTATCACATATTAACTCACTTTTGGCTATACTATTTAATTATTAAACAATAAATTTTAAATGGCTAAAAGGGATTTATAAAATCAAATGGCACTAATAGACTTACAAAACTTGTCTATCCAAAATTTTTAATTTCCCACAAAAACGAAACTATTAGAACTTTTTAGATTTATTTACAGGTCTATTATAGACTTTTAAATCTATTTGTAACATATACGATACTTCTATTTTTCTCCATATCAAGGAGAAAAAATGTCAAGTCATAGTTATGAGTTTAAAGGTACTTTCTACTTTAGAAAAAGAATCAATGCTCGTTATTTAAAAAACAGAAATAAAGATTTTGTATTTAGAAAATCCCTTAAAAAGTGCTGTAGGTTTTATTTTATGTTAGTCAAAGATAATGAAGAATTAGATAAACTAACAAATTATTTAAATGAAGAACTTAACAGTTATCTAAAAGAGAACCTAATGACAGAAAATGAAATAAATAGATTAACAGATATGCTTTGTAAAAACTATGAAAGAGAAGCAAAAATTGAATACTCAGATTTAGAAAAGCTTAGAATTGAATCTTTAGAGTACTTTGATGAGAATGGAAACCAAGAGGGTCATACACTCCAACCACTTGCTAAAAGATGGAAAGAGTTAGATAAACAATATCATAACCTAAATGATAAAGAAGAAACTATTAAAATGGGCTCTGAAATATTTAAAAGAAGTAATATTTCAAAAGAAAAATTAAGTGAAATACCATCTGAAAAAATAGTTGACTTTTATGAGCAATTAATCAAAACTGAAAAAAAAGTTATTGAAAATGACATAAGACTATATATTCAAAGAAATATGTATCTTTTTAAAAATATATCCCCTACTCGTGCAGAAATGAAAGAAGAAAGGGATAGAGTTGAGACTACACTTGAAAGCTTTTTAGAATTAGTTAGAGAAAACCCCTTACAAAACTATCTCAACCTTGTAAAGAAACATGTAAAAAATGCAAATTTTGAAAGTGGTACTTCAATAGCTAATAGCAAAGAGTATATTTTAGAACTATTTAACCAAATGAAACAAGAGCAAGAACAAAGTGTACTAAACGAAGCTGAAAACTTAGAGAGATTAGCAGAAGTATATATCAAAGATGTTTTAAATAAAAAAGGCAAATCTGCTACAAACTATGCAAGAAATATAAAATACTTTACTGACTATATGAAAGGGAATGGAAAAGAACACCAACCTAAAAAACTAAGTGAATTAACAAGTGAAGATATAATCGAATTTCAAGATTTACTTGTAAATATAATAGTTAGAACAAAAGCACATCAAGGTATGTCTTTATTTGATTTAGTAAAACAAAGAATTATAGAAAATTCAAGGTTAATGAAACCATTAAATATGAATGGAATAGAATATCAAATAAAAGGATTTTATAAACATCTTTGTAAATCACATAAAAATCTTGGTGGAGATATTGACTTAATTGACTATTTAAATGCTCAAACAAAATTAGAACTACTTAGAGAAGATGATGATGAAGTTGATTATGGTGTTAGAGCTATAACTGTTTCAGAGATGACAAAATTTGCTAATATTATTTACAAGGATAAAAATACTATTGAAAAGATGTTAAATGAATCTCCTCAAAACTTTTATACTTTTTTACTTGGTTTAGTTTTTGGTGTTAGAATAAGAGAAGGACTTCAGTTAAAAATTAGAAACCTAAAAGTACAAGAGAAAGATGGACAAAAGTATTATTACTTTTATTTAGATGAAAATGATAATGATACAAGATTAAAAACTTCTAATTCTCACAGAAACCTACCTGTTCCAAATGTTTTAATAAGATTAGGTCTTTTAACATTTATAGATAGAAGAAGAGAATTAGGTCATAAAACACTATTTAATTATACATTCAATAAAAAAAGTCAAGAAATAACTGGTGCATTGAATTTATTCTATCAAAGAGCTTTTCAAAAATGTTTAGGAGAACTTGCTTGTAATGAAAAAAACATTGAACTTCTTAGACAAAGAGTAAAAGAGGGAGAAGAAGCTTATGAATTTATCCAATACAGAAGTTTTAGAAAAAACTTTGTTAATATAATAGATAAGCAAAAAATCGGTGGAGATTACCACACAATAACAAATATAAAAAAACTTATTGGTCATAGTGATAGTTCGGCAACAGAATATTACTATGAAAGGATTGAACCTTTTATAGGTTATCAAATTTTAAACTCGTTTGATTATTTCTTTCATTATCCATTTTTAGAAAGACTTGAAGAGGATATTAAAGAAATTTTTAATGATGATATAAAATATGAACTTGACTGGGTTACTCAAAAAAATGATGAAGAGTGGAAAATAAAATCAAAAATTAAAAAGAACAAAAGTCAAACAGAATCAAAATAGTATTTTAAGCTTGAACACTAGAATGCAATAAATTGCATTCTGTGTTCTAAATTTCAACTAAAAATTCCCTAAAATAGTGTTTTATCACTGATTGAGTTTCACTACTTTTAGTCTTTTGTTTTTTTACACTTTTTATTCTTGTTATAAAAATATACCTTTCAACTATATTCAAACCTTTAATTTTTTGATAAATATTTAAAATAAACTCACTATTTTGTTTTATATCGCTACTTGTAGATTCAATAAATAAGGTATCAAGTTTTTCAATCTCATTGAAATTTTTTTCAATATCAAAATTTAAAATATACTCTATTTCCTCTAACAAAAAATTACATCTTATAGTTTTTGAATATTTTTCTAAAACTATATTTAACTCCCTAACTTGATTATTGCTTCCATCAGAATTTAAAAGAAGATTATACAAATTTGGCTTTGTAGTTTTCCAGTTATGTAAAGTTGTTCTTGTAACTTCATATTTTTCAGTGATTTCTTTTTTAGTATACATCCAATTATTTCCTAAAAATATTTAAATGTATTGTAGATGTTTAACAATAAGACAAAAAGAATGAAAAATTATTATTTTATGTTCAATAATTAAGCATTTATTGAGTATCATAGCAACCTTTAAAATATATCCAATAATTAAACATTATATTTTTTAGTTATCTAAAAAGTGTTTAACTATTAAACAAAAAGGATTAAGTATTGCTATTCAATTCATATGAATTTATCTTTATTTTTCTACCAATAACCTTTTTTATCTACTTTTATTTAAACAGTAAAAGATTAATTACAGCTTCAAAAGGTTTTTTGGTATTTAGTTCACTGTTCTTTTATTCTTGGTGGAATGTTGCATATCTACCTTTGATATTGGTAAGTATGTTATTTAACTATGTAATAGGTAATACTCTATCTCAAAGTAATGAAGAACAAAAAAAAGGTTTGAATAAAACTTTCTCAAAAAAGAGTATTCTTATATTTGGTATCGTAGCAAATGTATCACTACTTGGATACTTTAAATATGCAGATTTTTTTATTGAAAACTTTAATTTAGTAACTAACTCTAATATTGAATTATTACATTTACTTTTACCTTTAGCAATATCATTTTTTACTTTCCAACAAATAGCATATTTAGTTGATAGCTATAAGGCTGAAACTAAAGAGTATGACTTTTTAAACTATGCACTATTTGTTACATTTTTCCCTCAACTTATAGCTGGACCAATTGTTCATCATAAAGAGATGATGCCACAATTTGCAAATATAAAAAATAAAGTAAAAAACTATAGAAATATTGCACTTGGTCTTTTTATATTCTCAATAGGTTTATTTAAAAAAGTAGTTATAGCAGATACTTTTGCAGTTTGGGCAACAGCTGGATTCGATACAACTACGACACTAAACTTTTTTGAAGCTTGGGCAACATCACTATCATATACTTTTCAGTTATATTTTGACTTTTCAGGATATACAGATATGGCAATAGGTATTGCACTTTTATTCAATATCAAATTACCTATAAACTTTAACTCTCCATATAAAGCTTTAAACATTCAAGATTTTTGGAGAAGATGGCATATTACACTATCAAGATTTCTTAGAGATTATGTTTACATTCCACTTGGTGGAAACAAAAAAGGAAGCTTTAGAACCTATAATAACTTAATGGCAACATTTATAATAGGTGGATTTTGGCATGGTGCAGGATGGACATTTATCTTTTGGGGATTTTTACATGGTGCAGCTTTAGCAATACATAGATTGTGGCAAAACTTAGGTTTTAAAATGTGGACATGGTTAGCATGGCTAATAACTTTTAACTTTGTAAATATAGCATGGGTATTTTTTAGAGCTAAAGAGTGGGATGATGCGATTAAAGTTTTAACAGGGATGATTGGATTAAGCGGTATAAATTTACCTAATCCATTGGCAAATAAATTAGCAATACTAAAAAAGTATGGAATAGAATTTGGTGGATGGGTTGCTAATATAGATTCAGATGGTGGCAAATCTTTAGTACCATGGTTAATTGTTGCTTTTATATTAGTGCTTGTATTTAAAAATTCAATGGAAAAACGAGATACATTTATACTTAACTATAAAACTCTTATCTTAACTGCAATTTGTTTAGTTGGTGGTATTTTATCACTTAATAAAGTATCAGAATTTTTATATTTTAACTTTTAAGGCTAATGATGAAAAACAATATGAATAGTAAAAAATGGATTAAAATATTAGCTGTACTTTGTGTTTTAGGTGTTGGATTTGTTGGAGGGATAAACTATTTGGTTGACCCTCAAGGATTTAATAATACTGTAATAATTGATAGAATAAATTCAAAAAAATATTCAAATACAAGTATGACTACAAGATTTAAAGCAAAAATTCTTGAAAAAGGTAACTTTGATGCAATAATGCTGGGTACATCAAGAATAGGAGTTATGAATCCAAATATTGTAAATAAATATTTAAATACTAATACCTTTAATCTTGAATATCCTGGTTCAAATACTATAATTCAAAATAAACTTTTCAAATATGCAAATCATTTTAATGATATAAAATATTTAATTTATGGAATAGATTTTTTAGCCTTCAATGAAAACAGAATTATAAAAAATGATTTTAAAGAGTTTTATGACTTAGAAGAGAATATTGAAAACTTTGAAACCATATCAAATTTTGAACTGTATTTTAACTTTGAGACATTTACCAAAAGTGTAAAACTTGTTATAAAAAACATTTTAAATAAACAAAAAGATGAAGCAATATATTTAGCATCAAATGGTATGAGAGATTATAGAAATTATATTCAAGAATATAATAATGGGAAGCTTGATTTAACTAAAAATATAAATAGTAGTATAAAATCTTATTTCAAAACAGATGGTACATATAAAAATTATAAGTTTTCATATAAATATTTAGAATATTTTAAAGATACATTAGATTACTGTAAAAAAAATGATATAAAAGTTTTTGTTTATATTCCACCTATGTATAGTCAACATTTTGATGCAATTAACAAGGCTGGATATTTTGATGAATTTGAATTATTTAAAAAAGAGCTTGTAAAGTTAACTAATTATATAGATTTTACAGGACACAATTCAATTACTGAAAACAAAAATAACTATTGGGATAGCTCACATTTAAGAGTTGAAGTTACAAAACAAATTATGGAAAAACTTTTCAATGATAAAACTGTAGACACTACAAATAATTTCGGTACATTAGTTACTAAAGAAAATATTAATCATCATTTAGAAAATTTAAGAACTCAAATTAAAGATTATGATTTAAAAAAAATTGTAAATAAGTAAAAGTATTTTTTATACTTACGGTTCTATAACTAGAACCGTAAAGTTTTGCATAAATTAAAAAATATCTTTTTTTATTAATCTTTTCATATATAAAATTTAACGATTACACCGTAAAATATCAATTTCAAATAAAAAAGTTGCTAATAATCAAACTTTTTTGAATGTAGCATCTTATAACATGAGATAAGACTCGCTAAGAGTCGTTAAACATTTTATAGGAGATACATATGAGATATGAATTTAAACAAATTTAATTCATCAACTGCATTAGTGATTAAATACCATTTATTAGATATTTAGCTGATACCTAATAAAAAATGTGAGTGGCATCACATAAATTTAATTACTAATTTTGAAGCTTGAGGGAGCTTCCATCTCTGTTCAATTTATTGCACAGAGATTGGAAGCGATACAAAAATCGCATATATTAAAAAATATATCGAATAAATGGGTACTTAGCGGTGTCCATTTTTGATAATTTTTGTATAAAAACACTCTAAAAACTGACAACACTTGAAAGATTAACTACTTGCCAAATTCTACTGCTACAGTTAATATCAAGTTATACATATTTCTACTTACTTGCCTTGACACTCGTCATACTTTTTTTTAATTTTCGTACTTTTATATTTTAAAAAGCACATTACTAAACCTCAGTCGTGAAATATAAATTGATTACAAACTCTTTTAGAGCTTCGTTTAAATTTGTTAAATAGGAGTGATAAAAATGTTTAGTCAAAAAAAGAAACAATATTACAGTCATATTTTAGGTTTTAAAACTGTTGAGGATTTTGAAAGCTTTGCAAAAAGATATAAGAACTTTTTAGAAAAAGAACCTCTTACAAAAAATAGAATCATGTTAGGATTTTTTATAATGCTTGATATTCAGAAAAAATCTTTAACTAATAATAGTAATTTAATTAACCTTGAGGGCATTAAAAATCAACATGTAAAAAAATATGCAAATGAAATTTTAGAAGAAAGAAAAAAAGGGAATGGAAGTCAAGCAATAGCAAACTTTCTTTATGAAAGGCATAGAGTAAAAATTAGCAGAGGTACAATTTCTAAATTTTATAAACTCAATAATCTGTGAGGTAAAAAATGTCTAATATTAAAGGTGGTACAAATTCAGCTATGAAAAAAGATATATACTTCAAGTTAAATGCAATTTCTCAAAAGCGATTTTCAAATGGAGCTTCAAAAGGAGACCATCTTACACATTCTTTAAAGCTACTGGAAAAAAGAGAACAATATGTAAATGACTTCATAAAGTATATAGAGAGTAATGAAATATCAGGGAAGTTGAATTTACTTTTTACGAAAGAAAACTTAACCAACTTTTTTGATAGTAGATTTGAAAATCTATCAAATATTAGTCAAGAGAATTATTTGAGGGGGTTTTCATCTCTTCTGCAAGGTTTATCTGAAAAGAATGTTGATATTCCCTTACATATTGAGGACAAGTCTTTTTTTGATGATAGAGTAGCTATTTTAAAAAATGAAGCAGATACAGTTATTGAAAATAGATATATTGATAATGTTGAAACTGTAATTCAAAATCTTTATGAAGATAGGCATATCTCAGGACTATTGGCACAAACTCAATATGAGTTATCCATAAGACAAGCAGAAGCCTATGAACTACTTAAGAATCCAAGTAAATATATTGATGATGGAATAGTTAATAATTTAATCGGCAAGGGAAATCATATGTATGAACCTAAATTAATAAGTTTTGAACTTGAACAAAAAATTCTTCAAAACCAAGATGAACTCCCCTCAAAATCTCAATATTGGAACGATTTAAATAAATATAATATAAGTAGTCACGATTTTAGATTTACAAGTGCAAGGGATAAATATGAAGAAAAATTGAGAAATGGAGTTTCAGAAATTACTGCAAAACTTGAAATTTCAAAAACTCTCAACCATTGTCGTTTATCTATCACTAATTATTACCTTTCAAGAACTTAAAAAGTATTTTTTAGGACAGATAAAATGCTAGCGCATTTTATCTAATATGATTCTACAATTATTATATCTTCATACCAAGATGAAACAATAAAATTCCCATTAATGATTTTATCAATTAGTTCTTCCCAATCTATAAAAGGACTTATTAAATTATCAGAGTCATCTGTCAAATCAAGTTCAATTAACTTATTTAGAATATCCATAATTTTCATATTATCTATTTGATTTTCAAGTTTACCTAAGTCAACACTATTTTTTAAATATGCTATAAACTTATCTTTAGAATTTTCTTTGAAATAAAATTCTACTAAATCCTCTAATGAAAATATATCTAAAAATCCATATTCATATTTAAATGCTTCTGCCCATTCTCCTTTTGTTTTATATCCCCAATAAACAGTATAAACATTTAATAAAATATCAGGATTTTTGATAAACTGTTTAATATCTTCTTTAAAAATATCTGTCTGACAATAGTTAAAATAAGATGTAAGAACTAACATAGTTTCATTTTCATCATATTTTTTTACTATCTCGAATAAAGTTTTTCTAATCTCTTCATTTAATCCATTTTCTTTCATTAAGTTATCAAAGTCTTTTTTCAAAATATCTAAATTAAACTCTTCATCTTTTCTTATATACATAATTGCTCCTTTTTTTGTTGATTTAAATTATTATACTTACACAGAAAAAATAATCCACTGCATTTTGAAAAAGTTAAAAAAATATTTCAAGTAGCTAAAAATTAGCTACTTGTCATCATCATCAAAAAACCAATACCAAAGAAAAAGCCACATCCAAAAGTCATCATCAGAATCTGAATCATCATCAAAAAATATAAACCACAAATACGAACTAAAAGCTATAAAGAAAATTAAAAATAAAATAGTTTCCATGCTAATCCTTTCAACAAATAGCTATTAAGAAGCTATTTGTCCTTTTTCTTTCTTTTTTAAAGTCTCACATCCATATTTAGACTTAATCTCATCAAGTGATTTTTCTTTATGGTTTCTTCCTTTCATTTCCCCGTAGTACCACATCTTTTTTTTAGAAGCCCATTTAAAGCCTAACTCTTTTAGTTTTTCTTTGATTTCTTTTGTATCTCCTGACACCCATATCCAAGAACCAACTAACTCAATTGTGATATTTTCAAAGTGTAAAATTAAGCTTATAATTTTTTCAAGTTCTACATCAATTTTAATTTCATTTGTAAAATAGATTTTATGCTCTATTAAATGAGTATAAATGGTATTTAAAGCTTTAAACTCTTCTTCACTACCTCCAACATCAGGATGAAGCTTTTTAGCTAATTCCTTGTAGATTTTCTTAGCTTCATTAATTCCCTCTACACATCTAAACTCATTTTGAATTTCTTCTCTTGTCATCATTTCAAACCCTTCTTAATTGATTTGCCTTTTTGAAGATTCAGAAGGTTTTTTGTTCTCTTCTTTTTTAAATTTTAAGAAGATAAAAACTTAAACCCCTTTATCTTTTTAGGCTTTGCCTCTTCGTTAGTTCATCGGCTTTTTGTAGATTGTAAGGATTGGATTTTTGCTTAGAGAAAAATATAAATTAGAAGTATGAGGATTTTATTTTTATGTAAGTAAATAATCTAATAGAGTGAAATGAGAAAAAAAGCAGAACTAATAATCAAGGTAAAGTTAAAAGATATGTATTTAAGTTTTCTTCTGTTGAGTATCAAAAATTTAAAAGTAAAGAAGAGTTACATATTCATTGATTTATCAATTCAATTTCCAAATTTTCGATATTTTATAAATATATATAATCTATCTATACTATATAGTTATTATTATATATATTTATTTCCATCTTTTGAGTTTTCTGTCCTACTGTTTTGATGTAGTTGAATTGTTATCTTTTATGTTGTTGCAATTTTGTTATTATCCAGAACTGGTTGAGCGGACAGAAAAATCCCTAAGACAGAGATTTTTCTGGGAAGATACCTATATAATGGGAATTATCCATCACAGTATATCGCTACTATTTTACAATAGTCCAGGGTTATCAACAAGGGTTATTGATAACCAACCTCTACACCTAACTAAATTAATATTAGGTTTCAACTGCAAGGTCGCCCGAATTTACAGTTGACAGATTACTCACCTCGAGATTAAAAACTGACCACCTCACTTACCTGAAGATTTGTCACGACGGGAATACTTGCAGACAATTGAACCACTTCGCTCCTCAGTCTGACCCTTACCTCTGACATTTATTACTAACTGCCATTACCGCCCCTACCACAACTTAAATGTTTGGCAAGGAAAGGTACTATTATCAAATAAACTATTACAGTTTATTTGTGATTAATAGGTTGGTTTTTTACTTTCACAAGACTTTTCTAAAACTTTGGTAAGCAAGTTTATATCTTGTTTCCTCTTCCAAAAACCGCTCTTAACTCACTACAAGATAAGACCAAAAAAAGTTTTTCACATATCTTATTACATAAGATAAATATAGTTTATAACGGATTTAAAAAATAATCCAGTGAATTTTAAGTAAATTTTAAAATTTATTAAAAATTACCATATTATCGTTATACCAGTATCATAATATGTAGATACTAAATCAAGTTTAACCAGTTTTTGGGTATTATCTCAACTTATTACAGAGAAAAATAGAATAAAAATATATGTATAGACTTGTAAGTTTATGATACAAAAATCAAATTTTGTGCAAATGTATCATATTTTTATGATTTACGATACTTTTTCGTGTTTTACAGGTCTATTTAAATCTCTAAGAATACCGATTTTACGGGAGAACTAAAAAATACATGGCATTAATAGACTTACAAAACATAACTAAACAATACGATACAAAAGTAATATTAAAAGATGTAAACTTTACTTTAACACCTGGACAAAGAATTGCGGTAATTGGTCAAAATGGTCAAGGCAAGTCAACTTTACTTAAAGTTATTATGGGTGAGGTTGAAGTAGATTCTGGTGAAAAATCAATTGACAAATCTATAAAAATAGAGATGTTAGCTCAACAACCAAAGTTTGAACCAGAGCTTACAGTAAGAGAAGCAATTGAGCAACAACTAACAGAAATAAACGAAGCAAAAAAAAGATATGAAGAAGTTGCACAAGAACTTGCAATTGATTATGAAAACAATGATTTATTAAAAGAGCAAAGTAAACTGGCTACTTATATAGATTTTCACAATGCTTGGGATTTGGACAATATGATTGAAAGAGTCTTAAAAGAGTTTCAATTAAAAGAGTTTGAATTTAAAGATGTAAATCTTTTAAGTGGAGGAGAACAAAGAAGAGTTAGCCTTGCAACCTTACTACTTAAAAAACCTGATGTTTTACTTTTAGATGAACCTACAAACCACCTTGATGTTTATATGGTAGAGTTTTTAGAATCACTTCTAATGAAGAATAACTTTACTTTACTATTTATCTCTCATGATAGATATTTTATTGATAATATTGCTACAAATATTGTTGAAATAGAAAACGGAAACCTAAGAAAATTCAATGGTGGATATAGTGATTATTTAGCTCAAAAAGAAGAGTTATTATCAAACATGCAAAAAGAGCATGAAAACTTAATAAGACTTGTAAAAAGAGAAGCCCATTGGATGCAAAGAGGCGTTACAGCTAGAAGAAAAAGAAATGAAAGAAGAAAATCAGAATATTTTGATTTGAAGAAAAAAGCAAAATCAAACCCTGCACAAATAAAAAAGATGTCTTTAGAACTTCAAAGAGAACAAAAAGCGTTTAATGCACCAGAGGGTCAAAATAAAAACAAAAGAAAAATGCTTTTTGAACTAGATAAAATAAAAAAATCTTTAGGAAATAAACTTCTTATCAAAAATTTTACTACAAGAATTTTACAAAAAGACGTTATTGCAATAGTTGGTCCAAATGGAACTGGAAAATCAACAATGCTAAAACTATTTACACAAAAATTACAAGTAGATGAAGGTAGATTTAAAAAGGGTGATTTTACTATTGGATATTTTGACCAACACAGAGAAATGCTTGATGATTCAAAAACAATTATGGATATTTTTTGTCCAAATGGTGGAGATAGAGTTGTTTTAGATGATGGAAGAAATATGCATGTATTTGGATACTTGAAAAACTTTTTATTTCCAAGAGAGTATCTTGATAAAAAGATTGGATTATTAAGTGGTGGAGAAAAAAACAGAGTTGCTTTAGCACTTTTATTTACAAAAAATTATGATTGTTTGATACTTGATGAGCCTACAAATGATTTGGATATTCCAACAATAAATATCTTAGAAGAGTATTTACAAAATTTTCAAGGTGCACTTATATTTGTAAGTCATGATAGATATTTTGTAGATAAAATTGCTACAAAACTATTTGTATTTAGAGGAATTGATGGATTAGTTGAAGAGAGTTATCAACCATATACAGAGTATCTTGAAGTAGAAAAAGAGATAAAAGATTTAGAAGAGTATGAAAAAGAGCTTCAAAAGACAAGTCAAAATGAAGAAAAAAAGAAATCTCAACCAAAAAAGCAAAATAAACTAAGCTACAAAGATCAAGTAGAATATGATAAACTACCAAATGAGATAGAAGAGTTAGAAAATAAAATTGAAGAGATAAACAACTGCCTTGCAAATCCAAAATGTTATGAACAAAAAGGTATTGTTGTTGTATCACAAGAATTAGAAGAAGTAAAAAGTGTCTATGAAACAAAAGTAGAAAGATTTTTAGAGCTTGAAGAACTAATAGAAAGCTTTAATTCATAAAAAGATATAATAAACAAAAAATAAGGATTTTCATGAGTTTAAAAGAACAATTAAAAGCTGATTTAAAAGATGCAATGAGAGCAAAAGAGTTAGTAAAAAGAGACTCAATAAGAGCAATAAATACAATGATTAAACAAATTGAAGTTGATGAACGAAAAGAGCTAAATGATGAAGATATTTTAAAACTTATTCAAAAAGGTATTAAACAAAGACAAGAAGCTATTATTCAATACAAAGAAGCACAAAGAGATGAGCTTGTTCAAAAAGAACAAGAGCAGATTGATATATTTAAACAATACTTACCAAAACAACTAGATGATGCAGAATTAGAAGCTAGAATTAAAGACATAATAGCAGAAGTAAAAGCAGAAAGTATCAAAGATATGGGTAAAGTTATGGGGACAGCAACAAAGAAATTTGCAGGAGTTGCAGATGGAAAAAGAATCAATGAAATAGTAAAAAAACTTTTATCATAAGAGGATTATATTATGGGAAATGATATCAAAGAAGTAGCAAAAAAAACTATTAAAAATCTATTTATAAAAAATATTGAACCAACTCCAAATGAGTATCATAAAGAGTTTTGTATAATTGCTAAAGAGTATAAATTAAATGCGAAAGAATGCACTCAATTTAAAGAATTAGTAAGTAGATTAAATAATGAAGAACAAGAAGAGATAAAAAGTAAAAATATAACTACTTTTGAAGATATGATTCCCATACTTTTAAATAGAGTTGCTACAAAAAACTTAAAAACTTTGACATCACTTTTTAAAGAATCTATGACACCATCTATTTCAATTGGTTTAGATGATAAGATAACAAAGTTTTCTGTAAAAATAGGAAACTCTCCAGCGCTACTTTTTGAAGAAGAGATTCAAAAAGAGATGCAAAGCTTCATCACAAATAGATTTGAAGCTGATAAAAAAGTAGTTCAAGAAAAAACAGCAGAAATTGCAAAGCTTGTAACACTTATGGGCAAACACTTAAATGAAGCTATTTCAAGTAGTGGAGATAGTGGTGTTGAAGTATCAAATATAAAAGATGAAATTCAAGCTATAAATCTTACAAATAATGGAATCAAAGAATTAACAACACTACAAAGTAAACTTATAAATGCAGCAATGTCAATAGAAAATGAGATGACAAATGTAGGGGAAAAATTATCTTCTGGAAAAGATAAAGTTCAAGAGCTTGAAGATAAAGTAAAAACACTTGAAGAACAACTTTCTAAAACAAAAGAAGAGAATTTAAAAGATCATTTAACAGGCTTACTTACTAGAAAAGCATATGAATATGAAGCTAAAAAAACAGAAGAAAATTATAAAAGAAATGATACACAATATGCAATAGTATTTTTTGATATAGACCACTTTAAAGCAATCAATGACAAATATGGTCACGCAGGTGGTGACATGATACTATCTACTTTTGGAAAAATCTTAAGTAAATATACAAGAGATATGGATATTGTAGGAAGATATGGAGGAGAAGAGTTTATTGCTATAATTCATTTCAACCTAAAAAGAGAACTTTTAAAATATCTAAAAAGAATCAAAAGTATAGTAACACAAAATAATTTTATCTATGAAAATAAAAAAATAAAAATAACTTTTTCAGCTGGAGTTATTATTAGAAATGACCATGAGTCATATGATAGTGCAATACAAAAAGCAGATATGCTTTTATATAAAGCAAAAGAAGAAGGTAGAAATAAAATTATACTTGAAGATAATACAGTCATATAAAGTAAGATTAATTCTTATTTTCTTAAATTTTATAATTTAGAAATAATTTTATAGTTTTATATACTTTTATTGTTTATATTATGTTAAAATAGTGTAAATAATAAAAGAAGCTATTATGAAAAAGAAATTTTACATAAAGATTAGACCTACAATCTCATTTATTTTGGTATTTTTAATAATTTCTGTTATATCTATAACCTTACTTTTACAATATAATTTCTCTTTAGATTTAGCCAAAAATGCAACAAAAGATAATTTTTCACAAATCTCTGAAAAACTTGAAGATAGACTACAAAATTTAGATAAACGCCACAATGACTTAATATCAATTCTTCAACTTTACAAAGAAATAGAACAAACACCACAAAAAAATAAACGCCACCCTCTTTTGAAACTTATCACAACTGCATTAAATAACAATAAGCATATCTATGCTTTATATGTAGGTCATGAAGATAATACTTTTTATGAAGTAATAAATCTAAATATAAATGAAAAACTAAGAAAAAAATATAATGCAAATAAAGAAGAAAGATGGCTTATAGTAAAAATTTATGATAAAAATGGAACTCATGTAAGATATGATGAATATCTAAACAAAAACTTAATACAAATAAGAAGTATAGAAAGTAAAACAAGTTACCGCCCTACTTCAAGACCTTGGTACAAAGAAGCAATAAAGGATAATTCTATAATAAGAACTGAGCCATATTTATTTACAAATTTAGATAATTTTGGAGTAACTTATGCAAAAAAGGTTACTAGTACTAAATCTGTAATTGGTCTTGATTTATCACTTCAAAGTCTTGATAAGTTTCTTCAAAAACAAATTCATATTGATAAACAAGGAATATACTTGATAAAAAAAGATATGAAAATAATCTCAAAAGCAGGAAAGAATATAAAAGATAAAAAGATTGATAGTACTTTAAAAGAGAAAATAACAAAAATAATAAATACTCAAATAGCTTACAAATCTTTTAGCATGAAAATCAATGATATAAATTATTTTATATATTTTTCTAAAATTGAATCAATTTATAAAAATAAAGATTATCTTCTAATTACAGTACCACAAGATATTATTATGCAGCCATACACAAATAGAATTTACTACTCATTTTTGATGACTTTAGCTCTTCTTAGTTTTACTATTCCTCTTATTTGGTACTCAACAAAAATTTTAGTAACACCCATAGAAAAATTAGAAGAACAAAATAACAAAATATTAAGAAGAGAATTCACAAAAGTAGAAGATATAAATACAAATATAAAAGAGTTAGATGAACTATCAAAATCACTTGTAAATATGTCTAAGGCTCTTAAAGAGTATGAAAATAAACAACAAGAACTAATGGATTCATTTATCAAACTTATTGCAAGTGCTATTGATGCAAAATCAAAATACACAGGTGCACATTGTGCAAGAGTTCCAAAACTTACTATGTTAATAGCAAATAAGGCACATCAAAGCAATGAAGGTATATTTAAAGATTTTATTTTTAAAGATGAAGATGAAAAAAGAGAACTAAGTATTGCTGCTTGGTTGCATGATTGTGGGAAAGTTACTACTCCTGAATATGTTATTGATAAAGCTACTAAACTTGAAACAATATATAATAGAATCCATGAAATAAGAACTAGATTTGAAGTTATTTATAGAGATATGATTATACAAATGTACAAAAATATATTAGATAAAAAAGATAAAAAAGAAGAAGAAAACCTCTTAAAAGAGAAGTTAAATAATCTACAAGAAGAGTATAAAATTGTTGCGAAAGCAAATATTGGTTCTGAATTTATGAGTGATGAAGATATAGAAAAAATTAAACAAATATCAAAAAAACAATGGACAAGATATTTTGATAATACAATAGGTTTATCAAAAGATGAAGAGTCAAGATTAGATAAAAATAAAATACAAACTCCATGCAAAGAGTATTTATTAAGTGATAAAAAAGAGCATATAATAAAAAGAAATAAAGATGACATTAAAGATTATGATAAATATAACTTCAAAATTGATGTACCAAAAAATCTTTATAATTTAGGAGAAGTATATAATCTAAGTATAAAAAAAGGCACACTTACAAATGAAGAAAGATACAAAATCAATGAACATATCATGATGTCAATTATTATGCTTGAACAGCTTCCTTTTAGTGACAACTTAAAAAGAGTTCCAGAATATGCAGGAGCACATCATGAAACTCTTATTGGTACAGGATATCCCAAAAAATTAAAAAAACAAGACATGTCAATCCCAGCTAGAATCATGGCTATTGCTGATATTTTTGAAGCTTTAACAGCATCAGATAGACCATATAAAAAAGCAAAAACATTAAGTGAAGCTATTAGTATACTTAGTTTTATGGTAAAAGAAGAACATATTGATAAAGATATTTTTAGACTATTTTTAAGCTCAGGCGCATATAAAGAGTATGCTCAAAAATATTTAAAAAAAGAACAAATAGATGAAGTGGATATATCTTTATACATCAAGTCTTAAACTTCTGTTAACTTTTTCTTTATATACTTTATCTTAATAAAAAAAATTATCATTTGGGATATTATCAAGCATGAAGAAAATTATATTAACTCTATTTTTAATCGCCTTGCAAATTGTAAGTGCAAATTCAAATACTAAAACAATTCTTTTTTTAGGTGATTCACTAACAGAAGGCTTAGGAGTTGCACAAAAAGATGCATTTCCAAACTTAGTGGAAAATATGATTAAAACAAAACTAAAAAAAGATATCAAAATTATAAACGCTGGTGTAAGTGGTTCAACTACAAGTGATGGTTTATCTAGACTTAAATGGTATTTAAAAAGAAAGCCGGATATAGTATTTATTGCGCTTGGAGCAAATGATGGATTAAGAGGTCTAAATCTTCAACAAAGTCAAAAAAATCTTGAAGAGATTGTAGAGTTTGCACAAAAATCAAATGCAAAAGTATTCTTAGCAGGAATGCTAATACCTCCTAATTATGGTCCTGAGTATTCAAAGCGTTTTAAAAAGATGTATGAAGAGATAAAAAATAAATACAAACTTAAAAGTATGCCTTTTTTACTAGATGGTGTTGCTGGAGAAAAAGAGCTTAATCAATCAGATGGAATTCATCCAAATGCTCAAGGACACAAATATATCGCAAAAGAAGTTTATAAGTTTTTAAAGGAAGAGTTATAATGTTAAAAATAAAATCACTAAAAAAATCATACTCTCAAGGTTTAGAAACAATTGATATTTTTCAAGATTTGAACTTTCAAGTACAAAAAGCACAAACAGTTGCTATTATGGGTAAATCAGGAAGTGGAAAATCTACACTACTTTCATTGATATCAGGAATAATCAAGCCAAATAATGGAGATATAATTCTTGATAAAGTTTCTTATAAAGATTTAAAAGAGAGCCAATTAAATGATTTTAGAGCTTCAAATATAGGTTTTGTTTTTCAAAATTTTCATTTAGTTTCTTACTTAAATGCTTTGGAAAATGTAATGCTTCCTGCAAAAGTTTGTGGTATTTCAAATCCAAAAGAAAAAGCTATAGAACTTCTAAAAGATGTAGGCTTAGAGCATAGATTAAATCATCTTCCCTCACAACTAAGTGGTGGTGAAAAACAACGAGTTGCAATAGCAAGAGCACTTATTCATAATCCTAAAATAATCTTAGCAGATGAACCAAGTGGAAACTTAGATGAAGAAACAGGCATTGCTGTTATGGATAAACTTTTTGAACTAATCAAAAAAAACAACACTACTTTGATTTTAGTAACACACTCAAAAGATATTGCAAAACGTTGTGAAGAGACTTATGAACTTGTATTGGGAGATTTGACTAAATGCTAGTATTGGATCTTGTTTCAAAAGCACTTGCACGCTCAAAATCTTTTAGCTTGATATTTATACTAAACTTTTGTTTAGCCATAGCATCACTCTCTTATTTACAGTTTTTCAAAGGAAGTATGGAAAGCTCATTAGATACAAAAGCAAAAATATTACTTGGTTCTGATCTTGTGGTATCTTCAAGATTTCCTATAACACCACAACAAATAGAAAACATAAAAAATAAACTTCCAAAAATAAAAGATTTTTCACAAGGAGTTTCTACTATTAGTATGATCTCTTCATCTAAAAGAGCTAGACTAATGGAAGTTGTAAAAATAAATGAGTCTTATCCTTACTATGGAGGATTGGTTTTTAAAGATAAAACAATCTATCCAAAAGGTGAACCTTTACCAAAAGCAAATGAAATTTGGGTTTCCCAAGAAGTTATTGATCTTCTTGGCTTAAAACTTTTAGAAAAAGTAAAAATAGGTAAAGAAAACTTTATCATAAAAAAAATTATTGAAGAAGATAGCTTAAAAACAATAAATTTTTCTGGTTTCATGCCCAAAATTTATATAAGTGAAAAAGGCTTAGAAAAAACAGAGCTTTTGCAGTTTGGTTCTACTGCTAGATACAAACTAAACTTTCTTTTTCAAGATAATCTAGACAATGACACATTGGAAAAAATTGAAAATAAATTAGAAAAGAGTATTGAACAAAATCTAAGAGTACTCTCTCCAAATGATGGGAAAGACCGTCTATTGCGTGTTTTAAACTTCCTTACAGACTTTTTATCTTTAGTTTCTCTTGTTTCGTTCTTTTTAGGACTTGTGGGGCTTATTTATTTATATTCAGGTTTTTTAAGAAAACATCAAAAAGATATTACAATCTTGAGTGATTTGGGTTTGAGCAAAAAAAATTTAGCAATTACATATATCCTTCATCTATTTGTACTAATAACAATTTCAAGTATTATTGTTTTTTCACTTATGGCAATATCTGCACAATTTATAAGTCCAATACTTGAAAAACTTATAGATTTTAATTTTAATTTATCATTGGATTACTACTTTTTCTTGAAATCTTCATTAGTATTATTACTTTTAAGTTTAAGTATAGGACTTCCTTTGATTTTACCTCTACTTCAAAGAGAAAAACAATCATTTTCTAAAACTATTTTTAGTTTTACTCCTTTTGTTTTACTACTATTACTTATATCACACTTTGTAACACCTAGTAAAAATGTAGGACTTATATTTGCTATAGCAATGCTTTTACTTATTATTTTATTTTTTACAATTGGCTCATTTATTTTAAAAAGATTTGATTTTGTAGGACATTTAGAAAACTTATCATTATCTTTAGCCTTGAAAAATATTATTAGACAAAGAAAAACATCATTAACTTTATTTACTGCAATTGTTTTATGTACAACATTTTTTAGTCTAATCCCTCAAATAGGCTCATCACTATCAACTGCCTTAACTCAAAGTATTGATGAAAGACCTCGCTTTTTTGTTATAGATGCAAAAGAAGAGCAAATTAAAGATATTAAAAATGCAGTTAATAGCATGAATGCAAAATTAGAAAACATCTCACCCATGATTAGGGGAAGAGTAGTAAAAATAAACAATAAAGAAGAGCTTGAGAATACAGCTGTTAATCTCTCATATAGAACAAAATTAAAAAATAGTGAAGAGATTGTTCAAGGTAGAGAGTTTAAAGGAGTTTATAACTCAAAAGATTTTTCAAAACCAATAGAAGTAAGTGTTGAAGAAAGATATGCAAATAGAAGAGGAATAAACTTAGGAGATACTCTTGTATTTGATGTTTTAGGATTAAAACTAAAAGCAGTTGTAGTCAATATAAGAACAGTAAACTGGACAGAATTTGTACCAAACTTCTTTTTGATATTACAAAAAGGAGCAATTGATGATGCACCAAAAACTATTTTAGCCACAATATCAACAGGAGATTATGATGCCTCAAGTATGCTTTTAAAACTTACAGATCTTTTTCCAACCTTAACTGTTATAGATGTAAAAAATCTATTTGAAACTTTTACAAGCCTTGTAAAAAATGTCACTAATGTAACTGAAAAGATGAGCTTATATTCCATCATCGTTGGTCTTCTTATGAGTTTTATTATCATTCAATACCAAATGAATTTACAAAAAAACAATATACTAAGACTAAAAATGATTGGAGTAAAAAATAAAACCATTAGAAACTCTTTTTTAATAGAGTTTGGTCTTATCTCTTTTGGTGCAAGTACTTTAGGAATAGTTTTAGGAAGCATAGGCTCTTATATTATAAGTACCATACTCTTTGAATCATACTGGAATTTTAGAGCCGATATTCTTTTACTATATTTTTTCTTTATTCCCGCACTAACCATACTAATAGTTAGCTTTTTTACTTCAAAAATGATTCACCAAAAAGAGAACATTCTTTTTGGTGAATAGTAGGAGTTGTTAAAAAACTCAACTTATACTTTTTTTTCGGCTACACTAATTCATACTTAGAAATTAATAACTCCTAATTATAAATTATCACATTATATTTTAAGTAAGTCAGCTAATTAGGTGACTTACTTAAGTATTCTTGTTCAAGTGTGATTTTTCGATTTTTTATGAAATCTATAAGTTCCTTTAATTTTTCATCATCTTTTGATTCAATATTTAAATATCTTGTTTGATTCGAATAATCTTTTTTATAATTCTTCTTTTCCATTATTTTATAAATATGCTCAGGAATCAAAAAAGAATGTGACTTACAGTTCTTAAGCCTAGGGAGTATAGAGTTAAGATAAATATTTATACCTGCTAAATCAAAATCTCCAAAATGAATATACTTTCCTTTTGAATTTTTTGACTGAAAATTGACCCACTATTTTGTAAACTTTTGACCCACCTCTAAACTAAAAAAACATAATCTTTTATCATAAATAAATAGTGATGAAAGGTAAAAGGAGATGATTAGTATGGAGGATTGGATAACAATAAAAAACCTAAAAAAGAAAAATCCAAACCTAGGAACTAGAAAAATAGCTTTGATGTTAGGTATCAGTAGAAATACTGTAAAAAAAGCATTAGCTAGTGATGAACTACCTTTGTATAATAGAGGTGAAAAAAAGATAAATGAACATATTGTTCCATTTGTTGATTTTATTAAAGAATCATTTTTAAAGAAAAATCTAAAAGCTAGCAGAATTTTAAAAGATATTAAATCAAAAGGTTACAAGGGAAGTCAGTATGCACTTTATGCATATATTAGAGAGTTTTTAAAACCAATACAAGATGATGTTGTAAAAAGTTCTCCTAATGCATATATGCGTTATGAAACAGTAGCAGGTGAACAGATGCAATATGATTGGAGTCCCTATACTGTAATTATTGGTGGGCAAAGAGTAAAAATAAATGTACATTTAACAATTTTGGGATATAGCCGTTATAAATATTATGATGTTAGCTTAAATGTAACAGGAAGTGATGTATATACTGCTTTAGAAGAGAGTTTTATATACTTTGGTGGAGTATGTGAAAGAATACAAGTAGATAATGCAAGTGTATTTGTAACTAATGCAAGTCGTGATAATTTAATATGGAATTCAAGATTTTTACACTTGTGTGGATTTTATGGAATAAAACCAACAAGAAGTATAGCAGGACATCCATGGAGTAAAGGAAAAGTAGAATCACCATTTAGTTATCTTGAAACACATTTTATAACAGGTAATGAATTTAAAAGCTTTGAAGATTTAAGAAATAGGTTAAAACAGTTTCAAAATGAACATAATCTTGAGATTCATGGGACCACAAAACAAATTGCAAAAACAGTTTATGAAAAAGAAGAGATAAATTATTTAAAACCTCTACCAATAAACCCAATAACAGGAGAAATAAAAAGATATGTTGGCTTTAAAGAAGAGTTTAGAAAGGTAACTTCAGATTGTCTTATTTCCTTTAAAGGAAACAAATACTCAGTTCCTCATTACTTTACAAGTAAAGAGGTATGGATAAGAGTACTTTATGGAACTACCTTACAAGTTTATTCAAGTAGAAATAAGCTTATTGCTACTCATACAATGAATTTAGGTAAAGGTGAAGTTATTATAAATAAAGAACACTTTCAAGGATATAGAACAAATAAATTTGACTCTCAAGCAGTTTCAATTAATAGACTCACAAAAAGATTTAACAACTATATTAATATCCACCAATTTATAAATAATGTTAAAGTACAAAAAAGAATAAAGCCAAGTAATCATTTATATCGTATAGCAAACTTGTTTGAATATTATGATGATACAGATTGTATTATGGCAATGGAAGAGTGTATTGCTCTAAATGTTTATAATTTTAATATTATAAAAGGTCATATTACTAATCATAAGCAAATTAAGCAAGAGCAGTTAAACTTGTTTAATATAAAACTACCAAAAGAGAATATAAAAAGAGATTTAGGAGAGTATAGAATATGAGTATGAACTTAAGAAACTCAGGGCCTGTAATAATAGATAGTGGATCAATGCAACAAAATATTGAGAATTACTGTAAGATGTTATCTTTATCATCTGTAAAAGATAATTATGAACAAGCTGCTTTAGATGCAGCTAAAACAAAAATATCTTATCAAGAGTATTTATATAAACTTTTACAACAACAAGTAATTGATAGGGTTGATAGAAGTGTAAATGCTAGAATTAAAAAAGCAGGATTTCCTTATATGGCAACAATTGAGGAGTATGATTTTAGCTTTCAACCTCAAATAGATGAAAAACTTATTAGAGAGTTAGCTAATTTAAGTTTTTTAGATAGTGCAAAAAATGTATTACTTGTAGGAGCACCTGGTGTTGGCAAAACCCATTTAGCAATTGCTCTTGGACTTGAAGCTACTAAACAAAGAAGAAGAGTAAAATTTATAACAGCTGAAGAGCTTACTAATGAATTAACTGCAGCTAATAAAACAAATACTATTACAGACTATTTAGAATCAGCTTCTAGAATAGAGCTTCTTATTATTGATGAGATTGGTTATTTAGATATTGATAAAGAATCTGCATCACTATTTTTTAGACTTATCTCAAAACGCTATGAGAAAGCTGCAACAATTATCACTTCAAATAAAGAGTTCCAAGAATGGGGAGAAATATTTAATGATGATGTAATTGCAACTGCTATTTTAGATAGGCTTCTTCACCATTCTCATCCATTTTTAATAAACGGTCCATCATGGAGAATGAAAAATTTAAATAAAAAAAGGGAAATACAAGCGAAGGAGGATAAAAACTAAAAATATTTACGCTACAATTTTAATCTGCAGGTGGGTCATTTTTATTCAAAAAAGTGGGTCAAATTTCAATCAAAATTTTCACCTTTAAAAGACTCAAGCCACTTGTATTGATAGGAAGTTTTGAATTCACTAAGAGATAAAAATATATATTGCTTATCTTGATTAAAAAAGTATCTATATCTATTTATAAACCAAACAACTTGAGGGTTTTCTACACCTACTAAAATAATATCATTATCCAATTCTAACTTAGTACTATAATGAATAAATAAGCCTGTACCTTCTATAGGATAAATATATTGTCTAACACCATTTAAAGTAACTTCTATTTTATCAAATACACTAACCATAAGTCCATTAAAACTTTTAGATTCTACTCTTTTAGTATCTGAAAATTTTTCAGCTACTTCATCACGACTTTTTGATTTTTCACTTTCTTCAATAAAATAGTCTATATCCTCTATATAATTAATGTTATAACCATTTGATTTTAGAACTGCAAATAAAGTATTTATATCTTTTAAATAGATACATTGTGGCTTTCCATCTATATCTATTGCATTACACTCTTTAAGTGAATTTATAAGTTTTTGAGAAGATATCTCTTTTTTTAATATATATTCATCTTTTAAAAGTTTTTTTAGTGATATAAAGTTTCTTGTATTAATATTTATAGCCATTACCATTCATCCATAGCATCTTGTGCATCAATAAGGCTTAGTTCAACATGATTTGAGCTTTCTCTTGTCCCCATATATATTCTAGGATATGCATCAATAATATCGTCATCATTTGCAGCAGTTCCATTGATAAATACAAAATCCAATAATTTTGCATAATTCATAAGTTCAGTAAAGTAATCTGCAGATATTTGACCAATTTCATCAATAATACAATGATATTTTATATTCTCACTATTGGCAGATTTCTTTGTAACCATGCGCAATAATGTAATATAAATAATTGCTTTTACCATTATAGATGTTCCATTACTACCTATATTATCTAATGTTGCTATACCTTTTGTAACTTGGTTATTTTCACTTACATCAAAAGTTAATGTACTTATATCTGAAACAGTAATATTCTTTTTAAATGTTCTTTCTAATATTATTTGAAGATTTTGAGCTATTTTTACTAATTGATCTTTTACTGATTCTGATCTTTCACTATTTTCATAGCCAATAAGCATATTTGCACTTAACATATCACCTATATTTTCAATTCTACTTACAATTTCATCATTACCTGTATTTCTAAAATTTAACTTGATAAAATCAATCACCGTAATATTTATAATACCATCATTAATAGTTGAATTAATTTTATTTACATCTTTTACAATACTATCAAATGTACCTTTGATATGTGATATTTTACTAACTGCATCATTTATAGTTTCAATTAGAATATGTAACTGTAAGCTTGTTCCTTCAATATCAAATTTTGTTTTGATGAAGTCTGCATATGATTTTGCAATTACAATATACTGTTCGATATTATCATCGAAACTATTTATATCAGATTTTGATTTGAGCTTCATCATATTATCACTAGGAATATCATCAACAATTCTTCTGGTATCAAGTTTAATTGTTTTTTCTTTTTCATCTTGCTGTATTTCAAGAGTTTTGTATCTTTCTAAAAGAGTAATATTTTGTTTAGTGTTCAGTAAAGATATAACCTCTTCCTCAATATAAGAATCATAGTTTATATTACTAGTTATTTCAAATTGAGATAATGCATTTTTAAAATCTTTAAATGATTTGGCATGAGATTTCCAAATATTTATAGAATCCTCTAATTGTTTTAACACATCACCAACAACTCTTAATTCTTTTTCATAATAATCTTTATCTTCAGTTCTTTGTTTATTTATTTGAGCTAACTGTTCTCTTAATAAAGGGATTTGATTATAATTAGGTAATACTTCATCAGTATATCTTTTAACTAAACCTCTATTATCTTGTATTTCTTTTATAGTTTTTGTTAATTGTTTAATTGTCTTATGATAAGAATCAAGTTCATCAGTATCAATATTCTGACTTCTTTTTATTTCATTATATATTTCATGTATCCTTTTATCTGAATCTTTGACAAGGTTTTCATATTTTTTATTTATCAATTTAATGCTATTTTTACACTCTGAAAATTGAGCATTTAAATCCTTTTCTTTCTCCACATATTTTGCATTTATTTCTTGAATAAAAGTATCTTTTTTTCTTTTCTTAGTAGAGATATATTCTTTTAAAGTAGTTAATCTTTCTTTGTCTTTTAGAAGTTGCTTCTTTGTTTCAATTATTCTTTTATCATTTTCATCTTTTAGACGTGCTATCTCTTCATCTAGTCTTCTTTGCTCATTAGCTATTTTTATCTCATAATCTTTAATTCTAGGACTTAAGTCATAAATTTCTCTTGACTTTTCTTTTATTAATTTTTTAAATTTATTAGATGAAGATTTTAGATTATCTTCAAGTCTTTTATATCTTACCGTATGATTTGACACCAACTCATTTAGTTGTTTTTGAAGTGCTGTTTTATTATTCTCAAGGGTTTCTATATCATATTTACTTGCTATTGTTTCAATATCACCGTCAATCACTAAACCATAAAAATTATCATTGCTAGTTTCAAGCGAAAATGTAAAGTTCTTTTCTTCAAATAAAATTTCATCATTTGCTATAGCTAAAATCTTTCTTTTATTTGGAACTTCGTTTTTATTTAGAAAACCAAAAAGGTTGTTTTTTCCAATGTCTAATTTTTTATTAACTAACTCTATTTTCTCTTTTACCTTACTTTTATTATCATTATATTGACTAACTTCATCTTGAATTTTTTTATTAAGCTCATCAAAGCTAGCATCCCTTTGTTTTTCAAGTTCTAACTTTTCACTCTCTAATACTTTTATGTTTGATTCAATCGAGTCTTTTAAAGTTATTAATCTATTAATCTCTTTTTCAAATTTTATAGAAGCATTACTCTCTAGCTTTTGAGATGGTAATAATCTTAATGTAGTATCATCTTCTGATATTTTTTTATCTAATTGATTATACTCAGCTGTTTTTAGTTCTATTTCTTCGTCAAATGCATTTATACTATTTTTAAGATTAACCTCTTTGTCTTTTGATAATTGTAGTATTTCTTCTGCAAGTTGTTCTTTTTTTTCTTCTAGTTGTATTTTTTCTTCTTCTTTTTTGCTATTTAAAGAAATTCTTTCTTTTTGTTTTTCTGTTTCCTCTTTAGTATCAAGCTCTTCAAGACTACTAGAAATTGCAACTACTTTGATTTCTAGATTTTTTTTCTGTTCTTCATATTTATTTTGTTTGCTATTTTCTTCTATTAATCTTTCAATTTTATATTCATCAATAAATTTATTGTATGTAGTTTCATTACTTTTGATAGTTTTATTAAGTTCTGCAATTTGATCGTTATAATTAGTAGACTTTTTATCCCATTCTTTCGACAATTTTTCGCTTTTTTCAGTCTCTATCTTCTCTTGAGCATATAAATCTAGATGTTTTGTTTCTATTACCTCACTTATTCTATCTTTATTATAAGACATTGTTTCAAGTTCAAAAACAGTTTTATCTATTTCACTACATAATGCTCTATAAGAAACAATATTTTCATCAAGTTCTAGTATTTTATCTCTTCTTTTTTTTATTAATTCAAAATGTTCTACATTTTTCAAGGCTTCATCTAACTTATGTTTAAAACTTGATATATCTAAAGAGTACTCTTTTTCTCCAATTAAAGAAATAAGCATATCTTTAATACCTCTATCTCTAACTGAAGAATTTGAATATATATTAAATAAATATTTACCAAATAAACTTGCAGACTCTTCACTATCATATAGTGAAAAATCTAACTCAGGTTTATCTTTACTTGGCAACATTTTATAGCTTTTTCTACACATCATTTTTCTAAAAGTAGGAACAGTTTCACTTTTATAATATGTTAAACCATGCTTTAAACAATTTGACAAAATCTCTTTTAGATTTAAACTTCGATTGTTCTCATCGAGATATAAAATACTTATGTCTTCTTGAAAATTATGTATATTTATAAAAATATGTTTGATTGATTTTCCATCTTCTTTACTTAATAAAAGAAGATTCTTTCCTATTTTATTTTCATAAACATAAATCAAATGAGAGTAACTACCCTCAATATGCCAATCATAAAAAGTTTTCTCTTTTGGGATAGGTCTAGTTTTAAATTTATCCATTGTATAAAAGTAACATATAGCACTCATAACCGTTGTTTTACCTACACCAGAACTACCAAGTAGCAAGGTAAAATCATCAATGATTATTCTTTCATGAGGGAAGTGTCCACTATTTATAAACCTTAACTCTTTTAATCCTAATTGATTATAACTCATACTCAACATCCTCAATAATATCTTCTATGAATTTAAATGATCTTAGTATTAAAAACTCTTCTTCTTTATTACCAATACTTTCAGCAAAACCATCACTTTTTAATCTTGTGATGATTGAATCTATAGATTCACGGTTTGTTGATCTTTTCTTTAAAAAACTCATTTTATCAATCATTGCTTTTAATTCTATATCTCCATTTAACCTAGTTTCCATATCACTTGCACTATACGGACCAGTATCTGATGAGCCAATATCACTATTTAATAATTTTAGAAATCTATATATATCAATGTAGTCAACATAACCATTACAATAAGGTTTGGGAATATTTTCATAAATATCAATAATAAAATAAAAAAAGCCTGTATCAGATCTTAATGTATATCCTATAATACTATAATAATCTTTTACATCTTGCTTATATTGGTATATAAAATTGTATGCTTCTTTAATTTTATAATCTGAACTATTTTCATTAATGAATTTACCATTTACTCTACACTCTTCAATCACCTGAAAAATATCTTTGTATTCTTGTAATTGCAATAAATCCAATTTATCCCCTTTTTATAATATGCGGTAATCTAATACCTTTATGCTCTACAATATCGTCTTTAGATATTGATAAAAACTTATTATACTGCAAAGTAAGCCTAATGAAAATTGATAAAAATTGCTTTTTATCTAAATCTTTCTGTTTCAAAAATGATGCTAAGTCTAAATCCTGCTTAATAAAGCTTTTATAAACTTTTTTTGTACTTAATATAACTTTTGTTTTTGAAACTTTTTTATCATTAGACTTTATTGGATCAGGTCTTGCTTCACTCTTCTCATTTTTGTCATCTTTGGATTTATATTGTTCTTTTGCAATACTAACAATTGATTCTGTTAGTACTTCGTCATTCATATATTGTGGTCTTACTTTTATTGAATCAGCTACATTTTCTAACCTTGTTAAGACCGA
Organism: Malaciobacter sp.; assembly: GCF_055140965.1. Next base: position 921 of record NZ_JBSRRO010000021.1, on the reverse strand, counting down.
CTCAATATTACTCTTTTCAAATAATTCTCCATTTACTTTCATCTTATATAGATGATTTAATTTTTCTATCTTTTTTGCTTCTTTTTCAATATACATTAAATATTTTGATAATTCATTTAATGTTTTTCTTATATTCTCTCTTACATCATGTATATAGTGAGCTAATTGATTAATATGAAAAGAAATTGAATCATTGCCAAGTTCATCTACAAAATATGATTTATACTCTATTAGAAATTTATCAGTATTACTAACAGCTTCAGATAGTGCTGTTAAATCAGCTTTACAATCATATAGATTAGCTTTTTTAACTTCAAAGTTTGTTTCTGCTTTAAACTTCATCTCTTTTTCATTAAGTGATTCTATTACTCTATAAATTATCTTTTTAATACTTCTCAATGTAGAGTTTATTCTTTTTATCTCATTTGAATAAAACTGATTATCTTTTCTTTTAATATTAATATCACGAATTAGCTTTTTAATGTTTTTTTGTTTTTCCTCAATATCTTTGATATTTACATCTGTATAAGTTTTTAAATGTGCGTTATAATCGTCACTAAGTAATAAAGAATAAGAATATTCATCATAGTCAAATACATTGAAATCGATAAGTTTTTCAATAACTAAAGATAAATCTTTATTTTTTTTAGCATCATAATACGGCATATTTTCGACATATTCAATGCTACCTTTAAAATGAGCATCAATTATCGCTTCTTTTGCTTCATTTTGTGCTTTAATAAATTCCTTAGGATTAATATTTGTTGTCATCTATCCTCTTATTCATATTTTATAAAATTATATTATAAGTAAATAACAAAACTAGGTTACTCACTTATTTTTATATATTTGTCAATATTCTTTTTTATCTCACTTTGTAAACCATTCGGTCTAATAACAATAACATAAGGTATATATATC